>NZ_JBAVZJ010000403.1:0-4776 GCF_049588695.1 Robiginitalea sp. | reverse complement strand
GGAATATCCTTACTTACTGCCATGAGCTGCACCTTGAAAGTCACCCCAGCTTTATCCGCGACTGATGGGTTGGTTTTATCCCGGGTCTCAGCTGCAGGTGTTTTATTTGCTGCATCTGATGAGCCGGCTTTGTTCACCGGGGTTCCTGTCGAATCCTCTTTGGCAACTTCGGCCCCAACTGTGGTAGCTGCACCTTTTTTTCCGGGATTGACGGGCAAACCCGAATCAGGGGTAACCTTCGGGGGTTCTGCATCGACTATCGTTTCCTGACCCTTATCATCAACTGCCACGTCTTTGGAAGTCTGGGGGGCGATTTCTGCCCCGGCTCCCTTTTTTAACTCTTCTGGTAACCCTTCTGGATCCTTTGAAACCTCCTCGGGTACCTGCGGTTCCAGTTCCGCCATTTCTTGGCGGGGGGTTTGAGTATTTGTGGAAACGCCAGAAGGTATCGTACTTCGGTACTCCAGAATAGCCTCGGCAATGGCCCGGCCCATCTCCTGCTGCCCTTTCTTTGAATTCAGGTACTGTCCTTCATCCCGATTGGTGAGGAATCCGGTTTCGATCAGTACGCTGGGCATAAAAGTTTGATGCAAAACGATAAAACCCGCTTGTTTGACTTTGCGGTCTTTTCGCTGCAGCTTCCCCGTGAAACGATCCTGCATCAGTTTGCCGAGAAGGATACTCTGATCCAGGAATTCCTCCTGCATGATCGTCAGCCCGATCACGGATTCCGGGGAACTGATATCGTAGTCCGCATATCGGGATTCATAATTATCTTCCAGGTAGATTACAGAGTTCTCTTTTTTGGCCACCTCAAAATTCTGCTTGTTGGCATGTAGTCCGAGAACGAAGGTACCTGCTCCATTGGCGTTTGAGGAGTGGGAATCACAATGCACGGAGACAAAAAGATCTGCCTGGGCTTTATTGGCAATCTCTCCCCTTTTGTAGAGATTTATAAAAGTATCGTCGTCGCGGGTGTAAATCACTTTCACATTTCCTTCCTGCTCAAGGGCCTTTCCCGCCTCCAATACAATACTCAGGGCGATGTTCTTTTCTAAAAATCCATTCCCGAGATTTCCCGGGTCATGGCCCCCATGGCCCGCATCCAGAACTACGGTAAAAGGAATTGCCCCGGCAGGATCACCCTGGGAGGCCTGGGCCTTAAGACTTATGGCACCCAACAGGAATCCGATTGTTGCCAGGAATGTTAAAAAGCCCGTGTTAATGCGTTGCATCTTCAATTCTATGCGGGTTAAAATTACCTAAAGGTACGCCTTGCAGAAGGAAAAATATGTAAGTTTGACCACTGAATTCCAAGCGAACTCCGTACAAAAATAGAACTTATCGCATTGCAATCAAAGATACATCTGGGTCTTTTCCTGGGTTTGGTGTTGATGGCCGTCGGAGGATTGTCCGCTCAGGAGGATTTGGTCAAGCCTCTTCCGATCAAAGCAGTAGGCGATACTTTAAGGGCTCCGGACCTCTCGGACCTGCTCAGGAAAATTGATACGGTAGGGACGGATTCCGTCCAGCCTTCGTCCAGTGCGCTCATGGATCAGGTCCGCTATACGGCTAAGGATTACGTGCGGATCAGTCAGAAAGATCAGAAAATTTACCTCTACAATGAGGCTGAAATCTATTATCAGGACACCGAACTGAAGGCAGGGGTGATCGTCCTTGATTATATCAACAATGAGGTTTATGCAGGGCGAATACGGGATTCGCTTGGGAATTATACCCAATTACCCTATTTCAAACAGGGCTCCAATGAGGTAATCCCGGATTCCATCAGGTTTAATTTTGATACCGAAAAGGCCATCATCTGGAACTCCCGAACCGAACAACAGGCTGATCTGGGCACCATGGGTGGTGATGCCATGAAAGTCTATGCCGAGCGCACCAAAAAAGAGAACGATTCGGTTTATTTCCTTAGTGAGGGGAAGTTGACCACCTCCAGCGACACCATAAATCCGGACTACTATATCCGGGTGCGAAAAGCGAAGTTCGTCCCCAATAAAAAGGTAATTGCTGGCTTTTCCAATTTGTATATTGTAGACGTCCCCACCCCAATCGCCCTGCCCTTTGCATATTTTCCACTAACCACTGGAAGGACAGCGGGAATTCTCATGCCAACTTTCGGGATGGATCCGGACAGGGGGTTCTTTATACAGAACGGAGGGTATTACCTGCCCCTCAACGATTTTGTCGATCTCACCGTAACCGGGGATCTCTATAGTAATGGGAGTTATGGTTTCAGGGCGCAATCCGTCTATGCAAAGCGTTATAAATACAGGGGTAACTTTAATTTCCGGTATGAAAACCTCGTAACGAGCCAAAAGGGGTTTGACGATTATTCCAGATCTACAATTTACAATATACAGATCTCGCATTCCCAGGATTCGAAAGCCAATCCGAACTCCCGGCTTTCCGCATCGGTGAACCTCGGGAGCAGCCAGTATTTCAGGAATTCACTAATCCAGCAAAACCTGCCCAATACCCAGGTAAACAACCTTTCGTCATCCATTTCGTATTCCCGTACCTTTCCGACGTACCCCTCTGTAAATGTGAGTCTGACGGCCACCCAAAACCAGAATACCAATACGGACGTGGTAGATCTGACCCTGCCTACACTTCAGGCGAGTATGGAGCGTATTTTTCCCCTGGCCCCAAGAGATGGTATAAAAAAAGGAGCTATTCAGAACATCAATTTGCAATACAACCTCAACGGCCGGTATGGAATACGTACCACAACCGATGAATTCCTGACCGGGGCGATGTTTGAAAATGGTCGATTGGGGGCCGAACATCAAATCCCCATATCTACCAATTTTAAAATTGCCAAATACCTCAGTGTCACCGCCGGCGGGACCTACCGGGATGTCTGGACCTGGGAAACCTACCCCCAACGCTACGATCCGGAGTTAGAGCAGGTAGTTACGGATACCATTGGCGGTTTTGACCGGTTCAATGAATACAGCCTGAGCGCAGCCCTGGGTACAACGGTATACGGAACCTTTAATTTTGGGGAGGATAAAAAAGTACAGGCCTTGCGCCACATTATACGGCCCAATGTGAGCTACGGTTATGCACCGTCTTTTGACCAGTATTACGAAGAAGTTATTAATGAGGCTACAGGGGTGCCCACCAGTTTTACACGCTTCCAGAACACTCCATACGGGACACCGAGACAGGGACGTTCGAACGCCTTTAGCTTTGGCCTGGCGAACACGCTCGAGGCCAAGGTCCGGGATAAAGACACGACAGCCCTTGAACCGAAAAAGGTTTTTATCCTCAACAGTTTTAACCTGAATACCAGCTACAACCTGGAAGCAGATTCCCTGAAACTCAGCCCGATCAACCTGACCGGGGGTACCACCATCCTGGATAATAAGATGAACATCAACTTCGGCGCGAGTATGGATCCCTATGCGATTGACAATACCGGACGACGGATCAACACCTTGAACATCAGTGCGGGCGGCGGACTCTTTCGGGTGACCAGTGCCCGGGCCAATATAGGATATACCCTTAGCAGCACGGATTTTGAGCGGGATCGTCAGGAACGGGAAGAGGAAGAACAGGACCCGTATAGTGGAAGTAATTACGTCGCCAATAGCGGGGGGCGGACCGATGATCTTTTCGGGGCAGCCAACGATTTTAACAGCAGCGCATTTGAGGGTCGGGACCCGGCAAGTGTGGAAACACCGATTTTCGGCACCAAAATACCCTGGAACCTCAGCCTGCAATACGCAGTGACCTATAACAATGCGGCCCGACAAGGAGATATAACCAATCATTCCCTGATGTTCCGCGGGAATATCGAACTGACCCCAAAATGGCGGGTAGGATTATCCTCCGGGTACGATTTTGTCGGAAAGGGCTTTACCCTGACCCAGTTCCAGTTTGAAAGGGATTTAAATAGTTTCCATTTAAAATTTGACTGGACGCCCTTTGGCGATTTTGAACGCTGGTATTTTTTCATAGGCATCAAGGCAAATCTGCTGAAAGACCTGAAATGGGAAAACCGAAGCCAGCCCTCCAACATACGTTAACTCATTTCAAAGCTTCAAGGCATATGAAAACAATAATTAAAACATCAGCGGCTCCAGCCCCGATAGGGCCTTACAATCAGGCGGTTCGCGCCGGGAATACCCTTTATGTTTCAGGGCAAATCGCACTGGACCCTCAGACGGGGGAACTTTTAAAGGGATCCATCGAAGAGGAAACGGAACTCGTGATGGAAAATCTACAGGCGGTATTAAAAGCTGCCGGCGCAGATTTTTCCAACGTGGTCAAAAGCAGCATTTTTGTTGCCGATATGGGGCAATTTGCCCGCATCAACGCAGTCTATGGGCGCTATTTTGAAGCCAAAACCGCCCCTGCCCGGGAAACCGTCGAAGTAGCCAACCTCCCGAAGTACGTCAATGTGGAAATCTCGGTAATCGCTGTGCTCGCGTAGTGAGGTTTGCCTACTGCCACTGGCCCCTGAGGACTCCTTTTTGAACTTTGAACCTTTTCAGAAGTACGCAGTTCCCATTTGCACTACGCAGTATTGTTCGATGTAAAACAATCGTTGGCCCATTTCCTGCCAACTGCCACTGCCCACTGAAGACACCTTTTTGAACTTTGAACCTTGAACCCTTTTACTGCCTACTGCAACCGCCTACTGCCACTACCTTCCCCACTTCAGATAGTATCCTTGTGAAACTCAACAAGGCCCTCAATCGGTCGCTGCCGGATGACCCCCAGGATCATGTCGTTCCGCTGAATAACTTC
>NZ_JBAVZJ010000402.1:0-2066 GCF_049588695.1 Robiginitalea sp. | reverse complement strand
GCATACATCCATGAGTCCTTTAAATCGATTTCATAATACGGTTCAAGAACACCGGAAAGCAACAATTTATAAAGGAATTCGTGGGGAAAATAGCGTTCCCCTGCTTCCTCGGCATCTTTCCAGATCTTAAAGATGTGCTTTTGCAGGCGCCTAAAAGCTTCTTCCTCCGGAATACAAGTATCGGTGACCCGGTTTAATCCTTTTTCCAGTAATTGCCATTCATCTTCAGGACTCAAATCTCTGTAATCGGGCAGGCGCTTATAATGTGAATGGGCAACCAAATTCATCACATCCTCCTCCAGGTTTGCTCCCGTACATGAAATAATATGGACCTTATCCTGCCGGATAATCTCTGCAAAGATCTTACCTAATTCAGCGGTACTCATGGCACCCGCTAAACTGACGAGCATACGGGAACCTTTATTCAATTGGGTTTCATAGCCACGGGCCGCATCGACCAGGGCCGCGGCATTGAAATGCTTGAAATAGCGGGTAATAAATTCAGAAACTGGGGCTTCAGTAGTCATCTTCTCCAAATTTTGCATTGAAATTCTTTTGGCTCTCCTGTCCCGTACCTATGGATTCGTCGTCCAAATCCAATAAGGACTCCTCATCCCTGTATTTATAACTCAGCATTTTATAGTACAATTTCGCCGCCAGAAAATTCGGGGATTTATCCTGAGGGTTGGGGCAGAGTTCCACCAGGTCAAAACCGACCACATCTTTCTCCTGAAATACTTTCTGAAGAAACTCCAGGGTTTCGTACCACAGGAGTCCTCCGGGTTCAGGTGTCCCCGTAGATGGCATAATTGAAGGGTCCAGGGCATCCAGATCAAAGGTAATGTACACCTGATCCGTCATTAAATCCAGCACCTTATCCATCCAGTACTCATCCTCGGCCATTTCGTGGGCAAAAAAGGTTTTCTCAGGATCCATAAACGTCCTCTCCAGGGCATCCATGCTTCGAATACCTACCTGGATCAGATTAGTTGTCTGCGATGCCTCGTGCATGGCACAGGCGTGGTTATAAGGACTGCCCATATAGGATTTACGCAGATCTGCATGGGCGTCGAGCTGCAGGATGGTGATGTTTTCAAAACACTCATTGAAAGCCCTTATAGCCCCAATGGAAATGGAGTGTTCCCCACCTACCAGCGTTACAAAATGATTTCGTTTTATATAGTCCTTGGAAATCTCATGTACCTGGTTGACCACAGTTTCGGGGTCGGTGGCCCCATCAATTGCCGGGGCGAGGTAAATACCCTGTTTATACACTTCCGTATCGGTTTCGATATCGTATAACTCCATGTTTTCAGCGGCTTCCAAAAAAGCCTCCGGGCCTTTGTCTGAACCCTTGCCCCATGTAGAGGTACCGTCAAAAGGAACGGGGATCAATACTACCTGTGCGGTTTCCAACCGGCCAAACTCCGGGGGAATTCCCGCGAAGGTTATTTTACTTCTCATTTTAAAATAGGTTTATTAGAATATACTGATGAATTGCTTTGGGATATTTCCACCACTTCTCGGTTTTTCTGTGGTGCATACCCGAGGATACTAAGATTCTCCTCTGCACTTTGTTGTTCTCTGAAGAGGGAAACCTGAAACCCCCCCGCTTCATTTTTATCGATGAGCAAATGCTTGGGATAGGGAATCAGGCAATGCTGCAGCCCTCCATAGCCACCGATAGTTTCCTGATAGGCCCCTGTATTAAAAAAGGCAATATAAAGGGGGCGTTCAGACTGAAATTTGGGCAAATAAATCGCGTTTAAGTCCTGCTGGCTGTTGTAATAGTCATCGCTGTCGCAGGTGAGGCCACCCAGGAGAACCCGCTCATAAGTGTCGTTCCACCTGTTGATGGGCAACATGATAAAGCGCCTGTTGATAGCCCAGGAATCGGGGAGGGTGGTAATAAATGAAGAGTCAATCATATTCCATTTCTCCCGGTCGTTTTGTTGTTTCTGATAGAGTACCTGATAGATTGCCCCCCCGCTTTCCCCCACGGTAAAACTTCCGAATTCGGTAAAAATATTGGGGACGGGTACCCCGGCTTCCTCGCAGGCCAGATT
>NZ_JBAVZJ010000401.1:0-3368 GCF_049588695.1 Robiginitalea sp. | reverse complement strand
CATTAGAGGAGATCTTCGACAACTTAGAGGAAGCTGGCGTACTCTTGCGAATCGACAAAAACATCCGGCCTACCATGTTTCACGGGGCGACGGTCAGCCCCTTAGAACTGGCCGCCTTACGGAAAATTAAAAACATTATCCGTCTTGGTAGGGTTCAGCGTATTGAAAAAAATAAAATAGTACTCCAAAAAGGTTCAATACCCACCTCACCAAAGCACATCCATGTAGACTGTTCGGCCTCCGCCATATCCAATGCAGCCATTAAAACGGTTTTCCAGGGGGATTTAATAACTCCGCAAACCGTACGTTCGTACCAACCTGTCTTTAGCGCCTCGGTTATCGCCTTTGTAGAAGCAAACTATCAGGATGAGAATACCAAGAATAAGCTGTGCCAGGTAGTGCCCCTGCCCAATCACGATACGGATTGGGTCGCCATGACGGAAGCTAATATGGTCAACCAGTTTATCTGGTCCCAGGATAAATCCCTGCGCGCATGGATGCGTAATAATCGATTGGACGGGTATAGCAAATTGCTCACCGGCATTGATAAAAGCGATACCGGAAAAATGGCTATTTTGAAAAAGATGCGCAAGCACAGCTTACCTGCAATGCTAAAGCTGCAGCAGCTGCAAAAAGATCTGGACGCCATGGGTCGGGCTCCGGTTAAAAACCCACAGCTACAGGTCAGCAAAGATGTATTTTTTAAGAATCGCATTGCAGAGGTGCCGGACACTGCCCTGGAGCTGGAAAATGGGGACGTTCTGGTGAAGGTAGAGCGCTTCGCCTATACTGCAAATAATATTACCTATGCCGTAGCTGCGGATATGGTCGGCTATTGGCAGTTCTTTCCCCCCGTGGGAGAAAACAAAACGCGCTGGGGCGTGATCCCTGTTTGGGGCTTTGCTGAAGTAGTAGCCTCAAAGTCGGAGGGTATTCCGGTTGGAGATCGTTTATTTGGGTTTTTTCCACCTGCAAAACACCTAAAAATGACTCCTGTAAGCGTTTCTGAAAGCCGTTTTATTGATGGCGCTGTACATCGCTCTGAATTACCCGGGGGATACAATGTCTATCAAAGAGTACTGAATGAGAAGAATTACAACCCGGCATTTGATCGGGAGCGTATGCTTTTTTATCCACTGCTGGTGACCTCTTTTTGTCTGTGGAATACCCTGAAGGAAAGGAAATGGCACGGAGCTGAACAACTTATTATCTTGAGCGCTTCGAGCAAAACCAGTATTGGCCTGGCCTATGCATTACAGGGAGATGACCACGCCCCAACCACTATTGGTATTACCTCGGATCGAAATCTGGAAAAGGTAAAAAGTCTGGGGATATATGACCAGTGCCTGAGCTATGATACGATTACAAGCATCGATTCGGACATACCGACGGTAATCGTTGATATGTCTGGCAATACCAGAGTGCTGGCTGCCCTGCATACCCGTTTGGGGGACAATATGAAATTTACCCACAATGTCGGACTTACGCATTGGACTCATATGAAACCTCAGCAAGGGATCATAACGGAAAGGAGTGCTTTTTTCTTTGCGCCCGATCACATTCAGAAACTATTAAAGGAATGGGGACCTAATAGGTTTGAACAGGAAACTTCAGCCTTCCTGAGGACCACAGCCAATAAGGCCAGGGCATGGCTGAAATTCAGAGAAGTCAAAGGTTTAGAGGGATTGGCAGCTGTTCATCCCGCAGTTTGCCAGGGAACAATACCGTCAGATGAAGGCTTGATAGTCGTCTTATAGGAAATAGTACGGAGTTATATCTTTTGATCTATTTATTCTGTGTAAGCTCACTTTTGATGGATATTAAGGTCCGATATCAATTCCTTCGGTATTTTCTATGGGAATATCGTTTTATCTTATTGGATGAATATGCTTATACTTAAATACTTCAATCTATAGAACTCCGAGTCATGGAAATAAAAGAGCTTACCAGGAGACCCAGCATCGAACAGGACAAAAGATTAAAAAAGAGTTATGCCATTTTTGAAAACCTGATAGATGAATTGAAAAAAAAGAAAATACCTGGAGAACTATTGAATTCCATAAACCAGGATATTGAAGAGATAAATTCATTTTCCGGTTCAAATAAAGATTTGCGAAAACGTATTTCTAAATTGCAATCCAACATTCTGAAATTGATTGAAAAAGAATTAAAACTTGTACCTAAGAACTTCTATCGCAATAGATGGTTGGCCATCGGAATGAGTGCTTTTGGGATTCCGTTAGGCGTGGCATTTGGAGCTAGTTTAGGTAATATGGCATTTTTGGGAATAGGGATCCCCATTGGAATGGTAATCGGAATGGCTGTAGGTGACGGAATGGACAAAAAAGCGTTTGAAGAAGGAAGGCAGCTGAATTTGGAGATTCCATACTAAACTCAAACCCTGCACAAGAGTACTCAGGCAGAAAAGCAATGGGAGCTGCCAAATAGGTTGTGTAAAAAAAGGGGCAAGACATAGACCCCTATGAATAAAAACAGGACAATTTAGGCGCTCCGTGTCATGTGCTCCGACTCCGCTATAACTTATTGAGCAAAAGCATTCTCCAGGTAGATTTTTTTGCTTAAATTGCTTAGTGTATTTTTTACACTTAATAATATTTTAAACGCAACCCAACTCTTTTATCCTGAAAGAAGATCCCTCAATATCAGTTGATTGTGTGGTTTTTGGCTACGATGAAATGCAGCTGAATGCACTTCTTGTAAAGCGAACACTTAATAATCAAGACACCTCAACATACACTGTCTGGACCCTCACGGGAAACCACATTTATCAGGAAGAGCCCCTGGAAGAAGCAGCCGCCCGGGTGCTGCGGGATCTGACAGGCCTGGAGGATGTTTACCTGGAGCAGTTTGGATCTTTTGCCGATCCCGCCCGCCTCAAAAACCCTAAGGACCAGGAGTGGCTCCGGTCGATTGACCACGACCCGGAACGACGGGTCATAACCGTGGGGTATTTTGCCCTACTCGACAGCACAAAGGTTACCCTGCAGTGGAGGGGTCGCGATGTGGAATGGAAACCTGTAAGGGAGGTCGGTGTCCTGGGATTCGACCACAACCATATCCTGGATCAGGCGCTGGAAGCCCTTCGGAATAAAATGAGGCATGAACCTATTGGGTTCGAGCTGCTGCCTGAAAAATTCACCCTCACACAACTTCAAAACCTGTACGAACAAATATTCGACACCCGGTTTGACAAGCGGAACTTCCGAAAAAAAATCGCCCGGATGAAATATGTGATCCCACTGGATGAGAAACAAGTGGGTGTCCCCCACAAACCGGCCCAGCTCTTTGTCTTTAGCCGAGAGGTATATGAAAAGACACGGACAGAACTCTTTGACTTCATCGTGTAA
>NZ_JBAVZJ010000400.1:0-7491 GCF_049588695.1 Robiginitalea sp. | reverse complement strand
ATTAAAAACAGTACAAACCCAACAATGATCAGGTTGATGATTGAATTGATCCAGGCGCCGTAGCGGATCGCACTCTCCGGGGTAACCACGGTGCCATCCGGGGTGACAACTGCCTCAGACAGGATGATTTTAAACTGCGAAAAGTCCATACCCCCTGCGAAGTAACCCACTATGGGCATCATGATATCATTTACAAAACCGTTGACTACGAGCCCGACGGCTCCTGCGAGAAGGACGGCAACTGCCAGGTCGATGACGTTCCCCGTCATGATAAAGGCTCTGAATTCTTTAAACATGGAATTTCTGTTTTAATGGTTAGTGAGATGCTAAGGTAGTAAATTTCAGTTCCCTTTACCCGGTTTTATGCCCCGGTAATGACCCTTGGAACCCGCTGAGAAATCCCTGTAAGCAGTTCATAGGAGATGGTATTCGCCCGGGAAGCCAGGGCTTCTGCAGAAATACCATCCCCAAAGAAAACGGCTTCATCCCCCTCCTTGCAGTTGATATCACTAATGTCTACCATGGTCATGTCCATACATACATTGCCTATAACAGGGGCGGGTTTCCCTTGAATATACACACGTCCTTTTCCCTGCCCGTACTGCCTCCCAATGCCATCGGCATGACCAATGGGCAAAGTAGCCGTTAGTCTGAAGTCCTCCGCCTGATATCCCTTGTTGTAACCGACCCATTCGCCCGGCTCAATTTTATGGATTTGAGAAATTCGGGTGCGCAACCTGGAAACAGGTTTCAAAAGGGCATCCGTTTCCGGGTCGTTGGAATATCCGTAAAGTCCAATCCCGGTCCTTACCATATCCCATTGAGCTTCGGGGTAATTAAAAACACCCGAGGTGTTCAGGAGGTGGTAAAAAGGCCGCGGATTGAAGTATTGCTCCCCATTTTTAACAATAGCCTTAAAGGCCTCCAGTTGGCCAAGGGTATATTCCTTTTCGTTCAGATCATCTGATGCTGCCAAATGTGAAAAAAGGGAGCGAACTTCCAAACTATCAGTACCCCCCAGTTGAGTGCCGATCCAATCCAGGTCATTCTCCATGAATCCGAGGCGATTCAGGCCGGTATTAAATTTAATATGTACGGGGTAGGCCTTTTGCTTCATCGCCCGGGCTGTTTTGACAAACTCCAGAAAAATACGCGGACTATAAAGGCTTGGCTCCAGGCAGGTTTCTATGATTTCTTCCATCCCATCGGGCTGGGGATGAAGTACCAGGATAGGTAAGCGGATACCGGATTTTCTCAAGAAAACTCCTTCTGAGCTATAGGCTACCGCGAGGTAATCGGCTCCCAATGCTTCGAGCTTACGGGCTATTTCTGTGGCCTCGCTCCCATAAGCAAAGGCCTTGACCACTCCCAATAACCGGGTATCAGGGCGGATACGCGACCGTAAAACCGTATAGTTATGGGACAGGGCGTCGAGATCAATTTCCAGTACAGTCTCAGGGTTTTTAGGCATTCCCTGTATTTTTAGGGGTAACGATTTCAGGGTCTTTCACTTCAATCTTGCTGATCTTTTCCTTCAACATGGCTTTGTAAAAAGCCGCCCGGCTCAGGGGCTCATATTCCTCCGTCTCCCCCAATAACACTAAACGGTCGTTTTGAGACTTTCGAAAGCTATAATTCGCCAGGTTTCCGGTTCTAGGGCAAATGGCGTGCACCTTAGTGACATATTCTGCCGTAGCCATCAGGGCCGGCATAGGTCCAAAGGGATTTCCCTTAAAATCCATATCCAGACCGGCAACGACTACGCGTATACCACTATTGGCCAAATCATTGCATACTGTAACTATTTCGTCATCAAAAAACTGGGCTTCATCTATGCCTACCACATGGCAGTTATCTGCGAGTAACCTGATGTTGGCAGCTGCGGGTACAGGGGTAGACCTGATTTCATTTTCGTCGTGAGAAATCACCTTTTCCTCGTGGTACCGCGTATCGACAATCGGCTTGAAGATCTCCACCTTTTGACGGGCGAACTGAGCCCGTTTCAGACGACGTATAAGTTCCTCTGTTTTGCCCGAAAACATGGAGCCACAGATCACTTCGATCCAGCCGAATTGTTCTTCCGGGTTAACGGTGTTTTCGAGAAACATTTCGTATTTTTAGACTAAATTTTATACTTCTATCGTTTTGCAATTGGTAGCGGTTATAAAAGTATGAAAAATACAGGCCGGGAATTACGGTCCAGAAGAAAACGCCATGAAACGGAAATTAAGAGCTGAATTGATTGGATTGGCCAGCAGGATTATTTCAGATACAGAAATGTCGGAGCTGCCGCAAATTTATGAGCAGGCGCGGGACCTCTATGAGAAACTCGCAGTGCTCAACTTTATTGAAGAAAAACTTCAGGACCTCGAAGTGGATGTAAGCAAAAGTTCGGTAGCCTCAAAATTTGAGACAATGGCCTCTGCGGTACTCAATGAAAATAAGGGGGTCCCTGAGAGCAGCCCGCATGAAGAAGATATTATTATCCCGGGAATCGACACCATTAAACACATGGTTTCGGAGATGCCCGGAGGGGAAGAATTGGAAGAAATCCTGGCCCAGTTCCTAAACAATAATGACTTTGTGAAGAACGACAAGGAAACAGTTACCCCAACTGCGGCAGATCTGGAGGCTGCAAAACCGGCGAGATCCCTCAACGATACCCTGACTGCCAAGGATATTTCCGTGGGTTTAAACGACCGATTGGCTTTTGTCAAACACCTCTTTAATGACAGTACTGAGGATTTTAACCGCATTCTTTCCCAGCTGAACACTATGGATTCCCATGAGAATTCTGTCGCGTTTATACGAAAAATGGTCAAGCCGGAGTATCAGAACTGGAAGGGGAAAGAGGAATACGAAACCCGATTTCTCGAGATGATCGAAAGGCGTTTTTCTTAAATTAGATAGCTGACAATATAAAGGCCGGAGTGCATGAGGCATTTTCGGCCTTTTTTCCTTAAAAGCCTATGTACGGATCCCTTTATATTGTCCCCACACCTATTGGGAACCTGGGAGACATTACCCTCAGGGCATTGGAGGTGCTGAAATCCGTTACCCTCATCCTGGCAGAGGACACCAGGACCAGCGGGAAATTATTAAAGCACTACGATATTCCCACGCCCCTGAGGTCCTACCACATGCATAATGAACACCGTATTTTAAACCAGTTAGTGACCCGTATGAAGTCTGGGGAGACCATGGCGCTGATTTCAGATGCGGGGACACCGGGAATATCAGACCCGGGCTTCCTATTGATCAGGGAATGTATACAGGAGGGGATCGGCGTTAACTGTTTGCCGGGAGCAACTGCGTTGATACCTGCCCTTGTCAACAGCGGTTTCCCAACCGAACGTTTTGTCTTCGAAGGGTTCCTGCCGCTTAAAAAAGGTCGCCAAACCCGATTGAAGCTCCTCTCTGAGGAAACCAGAACACTGGTCTTTTATGAAAGTCCGCACAAACTCCTGAGGACCCTTGCGCAATTTGTGGAATACTTTGGACCCGATCGGCTGATCTCCGTTTCCCGGGAACTCACTAAAATGTATGAGGAAACGCTAAGGGGTACCACCTCCGAGATTTTAGCACATTTCGAGAATAAACCTCCAAAAGGCGAGTTAGTACTTGTCGTAGAAGGTCAAAAGTAACACCGGGCACCTCTATTGAACTGAGTGTCAATAGGCGCTACCGTCGTGTTTACCTTCAACCCAGCCGTATTTAGAGAGGTATTTTTTTCCGCTGTCCACGGCCCCGTCTTCAATATCCGTCCCCATGGAATCATTCCAGCGATTCAGGTAACCAAAAAGTGAGATAACACCGAGTATCTCCACGATTTCGCCATCATCCCAATAGGTGTGGAGCCTTTTTTTAAGATCGGCATCGACAGTATTCGGAACCTGAGAAGCGGCCAGGGCAAAATCCAGTGCAGCGCGCTCTGCTTCGGTAAAGGAGGAGTGCGTGCGGTATTGCCAGATGTTATCGAGTTTTTCAGCTTCCGCCCCATAGCGCTCTGCCGCACGGATAGAATGGGCCTGGCAGTAGCGGCATCCGGCTGCATTGCTGCTGACCCAGGCGATCATGCGTTTCAGGGCTGAAGTGACCTTTCCTTCATTGGCCATTACCGCCTTGTTCAGGGTAATAAAAGCCTTTGAAATCGCCGGGCGGTGTTGCATGGTCAGGACCGAATTCGGACAAAATCCCAGCGTTTCATTAAAGAACTCAGCCAGCTTCCAGGTTTCCGGATCTGAATTTGGGTCTAGGGGATTCACAAGGGCCATAACAGGGGGATTTTATTGTATTTTTGATCTCTAAAAATAACGAATAATTATGGCTTCCACCAATTTTGTGAAAACTCGATGGATGGGCGATATGGCCTTTGAGAGCGACAACCCCTCCGGACAGACTTTTAAAATAGACGCAAGCCCGGAAGAGGGGGGACAGGGGGACGGGCTCCGGCCTAAAGCCCTGATGTTAAGCTCCCTTGCCGGGTGTTCTGGCCTGGATGTGGCCTTTATCATCCGCAAGATGAAACTGGAAATCGGGAGTTTTCATATCGATATACAGGCGAAGCTCAGCGATTCCCAGCCCCAGACATATGAACAGGTGGATATGGAGTTTCATTTCTTCGGGAAAACCCTGAATGAAGCGAAGCTGAAAAGGGCTGTAAAACTATCCGTAGATACCTATTGCGGGGTGATGAAGATGTTCCGGACTTTTGCCGAGGTATCGGTCACTTCTCATTTCCACCACGAATAGCCGGACTTCTTTCCCGGATTTGAAATTCTGAAGGGGCTTTTCGGAATCTTGTTGTATAGTAAACCTAAAGTATAGATGCGCTGGACTTTTAAACCCGCACCGAATCCTGAAACTACCGTTGCTTTAGCGGAGTCCCTCGGTATTGATCCTCTGATCGCAGGGCTTCTTGTCCAGCGGGGGATTGAGGATTATGAGCTGGCGCGTTTATTCTTCAGACCCCAACTGGAACACCTGCACAATCCCTTCCTGATGAAGGATATGGACCGGGCCACAGACCGTATTGAAAGTGCCATAAGGGACGGCGAGCGTATTCTGGTCTACGGGGATTACGATGTAGACGGGACCACGGCTGTCTCGCTGATGGTGGCATATCTCGAATCTCGGTATCCGAATGTGGCTTCCTATATTCCCGACCGGTATCTGGAGGGATACGGAATTTCCTTCCGGGGTATTGATTTTGCAGAAGACAACGAGTTTCAGCTGATTATCGCCCTGGATTGTGGCATCAAGGCCGTGGAGCAGGTGGCCTATGCACAGTCCAAAGGCATAGACTTTATTATATGTGACCATCACAGGCCCGGGGAGACACTACCCCCCGCTGTGGCCGTTCTGGATCCGAAACGAGGGGATTGCACCTATCCCTATACGGACCTTTGTGGATGTGGGGTGGGATTTAAGCTTATTCAGGCCCTGCAGCAAAGTAAAGGCCTGCCTGTGGAATCCCTCCGTCCCTATCTGGACCTGGTGGCTGTGGCTATTGCAGCGGATATCGTCCCGATTACAGGGGAAAACCGGGTGCTTACCCATTACGGCCTGCAGGTGATCAACGAAGATCCCCGCCCTGGTCTGAAGGCATTAATGCAGGATATTCAAAGGGTGCACTACCAGGTTTCAGACCTGGTCTTTCAACTGGCACCCCGATTGAACGCTGCGGGAAGACTGAGACACGGGGAGCAGGCCGTACAACTGCTTACCGAACGCGATTGGGAGCAGGCCAGGCGTTACGCCCTTGAGATCGAATCGTTGAACGAAGAACGCAAAGGCTTGGACCAGCAGATTACGGAAGAAGCGTTATCTATAATCCGGGAAAAGGGAGAAGAGTCGAACATGAGCACCGTCGTTTATCGGGATACCTGGCATAAAGGGGTCATTGGAATTGTGGCGTCCCGGCTTATGGAAACTTATTACCGGCCTACCCTGGTTTTTACAAAGAGTGGGGATAAACTTGCGGCCTCTGCCCGATCTGTCCGGGGATTCGATGTGTATCAGGCCCTCGAAGCCTGTACGGATACTATCGAGCAATTCGGGGGGCATACCTATGCTGCAGGCCTGACCCTGGAGAAAGGAAAATATGAGGAATTTAAAAAGCGTTTTGAAGCAGTTGTTGCAGAGACCCTTTTGCCGGAACACCGCTTGCCACAGATACAGATTGATATGCCGTTACACCTGGGGGAGATTACCCCAAAGCTCTGGAGGATTTTAAAGGAGTTCGCCCCGTTTGGCCCTGGGAACCCCAGCCCTGTTTTCGCGTCGGGCCCCTTAAAGGAAACGGGGTACGCGCGTACCGTGGGAGGCCATGGTGCACATTTGAAGGTGTCTGTAACCCAGGACGCCTGTGGGCCTTTCGCAGGTATCGGATTTGGACTGGGATCCCATCTGGATCGGGTAGAAAATGGTGCGCCTTTTTGGGCGGCATTCTCGCTTGACGAAAACACCTGGCAGGGAAAAACCAGCTTGCAGTTAAAAATCAGGGATATACAGAGCGAGGCACCTTAGGCCTCCTTTTCGAAGTATTCTATTTGAAGATTTTCCCCGTCAAAAATGCCGTAGCTGAAATAGCCGATCCAATCCCCCAGATTTATATATCGGGAACCCTCTGATAACCCGATGTCCAAAGGGAGATGCCGATGTCCGAAAACAAAATAGTCAAAATGCTGATTTTCGAGTTTCCTTTTGGCGTATTGCACCAACCACTCCTTATCCTCTCCTAAAAACCGGACATCTTCCTCCCCGGAAATCATTCGGTTCCGGACTGAAAAATACTGGGCAATCCGAACACCCAGATCGGGATGTAACCACCGGAAAAACCATTTGGAAACCGGGTTTGTAAAGACTTTTTTCATCCGTTTAAACCCTTTATCCCCCGGACCAAGCCCATCCCCGTGGCCGATAAAGAATTTTTTTCCTCCGATCTCGAAAATCTGGGGCTTGTGATATACCGGGATGTTGAGTTCCTCCTCAAAATACCCATTCATCCATAAATCGTGATTTCCCACAAAGTAATAGACGGGAATGCCACTGTCTGTGATCTCTGCAAGTTTGCCAAGAGTACGGGTAAACCCTTTGGGGACTACCGTGTCGTACTCAAACCAAAAATCGAACAAATCCCCCAGCAGAAAGACCGCTGCGGCGTCCTCGCGAAGGGCTTCGAGCCATCTTACAAATTTCTTCTCACGGGGTTGGCTGAGCTGAGAAGTTGGAGCCCCCAGGTGGTTATCGCTGGCGAAATAAATCTTTTTTCCCGTAGGGACTTCAATGGAATTCATCGTCTGTAAAAATAAGTATCTCTCCTGAATTTCAGGCCTCAGACACCCTGCTATGGAGATTAACTGTTATCACTCGCAAACCATTCCGCATAGGCTGTGCCGGTTTCCCGAAGTTTCAGGGAATGCAACTGAATCCCGTCGGGCAGCCTTTTTCGAATTTTATCGGCAAAATCGACAACCATATTTTCTGAGG
>NZ_JBAVZJ010000399.1:0-3199 GCF_049588695.1 Robiginitalea sp. | reverse complement strand
ACGCTACACTTGCTTCGGTTTTCACAGGTTTTAAATTGTAATTCTTTTCGGGCCGTATAGGTTCCTGTCGAATCGGGGATGCTGTAAATATGAGCCGTTCCGTCAAAGGGGTCAGACCGGTTTTTGGTTATGATATAGAGCCGGGACCCGAAATGGAAAAACGCCTCTGAATCGAATCTTCGGTTGTCGAAGACGGTGGTAACAAAGATATCCTGTACGGGTTGGATCTCAAGGGTAAAATTCAAGGGGAGTTTAAGGTTTCCAATGCTGCGAATAAAGACTGGGAAGCCCTGACGAAGGACAGTCTGGGAAATCTCTACATCGGGGATTTCGGGAACAATGGGAATAAACGGAAAAACCTGGCCATTCATAAACTACCAAACCCATTACTCGAAAAAGGGGACAAGATTCCTGCGAAGACCATAGCTTTTCGTTATCCGGATCAGGAGGCCTTTCCCCCTCCTTTCGATAATAGAAGATTCGATGCAGAGGCCTTATTCCATTTCGAGTCCCGACTGTATATCATAACCAAAAACCGGTCTGACCCCTTTGACGGAACAGCCCACGTATACAGCATCCCCGATTCAGCGGGAACCTATACCGCCAGGAAAGAATTGCAATTTCAAACTTGTGAGGACCGAAGTAAATGCAGCGTCACAGATGCCGCCCTCTCCCCGGATGGCAACCGATTGGTAATGCTGGGGTACGGAACCCTGTGGGTCTTTGAGGACTTCCGGGAAAAAGGGTTTGGAAAAGGCCCGACCCGTACTATAGACCTGGGGGCCAGGACACAACTGGAAGCGATCTGTTTTATCGATAACCAAAGCCTTTATCTGGCTGATGAACGCCTATTCCAATCCGGCGGCAACCTGTATTTGGTTCCCCTGCCCAATAAATCTCCGGGTCGCCTCCCATAAAATCACACTTCGTCAATTAGGTAGTTAAAATACCCAACGCCCGGGGGGACAAAGGGCTTAAAGCTGGATGAATAGTTTCCCCGCGGGATCGTCTCTTTTTGGCTATATTTACGGGGAGGGGGCGTAAATGCCTTCCATGGGGTTGTAGGAAACCGTGCTTCTTCCCCGAAGGGGGCGGCCCCGGATTTAGAACTCTAAACTCCCTTCCGATCGCCTATGGGATCTGCCAAACGTCTGGACCGGGCTTACGCCAATGCAAAGAGAATCCCATTTAATGACGATTCCAAATTTATTTTTTTCAGCGATTGCCACCGGGGGGATAACAGTTTTGCAGACGAATTCGCGAATAACCGGAACATCTATTTCCACGCCCTAAAACAGTATTACGAAAAGGGTTTTCACTACATCGAACTCGGGGACGGGGATGAACTATGGGAGAATATTCAGTTCGAATCCATTTTCGAGGCCCATAAAAATGTCTATCAACTCCTGAAGTTGTTTTATGTAGACAACCGGCTCCACCTTATTTGGGGAAATCACGACATGGTCTACAAGGATCCAAAAGTGGTCCAAAAGAACCTCCACACCTATTTTGAGCCTATCGACGGAAGGGAAAAACCACTGTTTGACGGCCTGACTTATCACGAAAGCGTGATTCTGGAACACCAGAAGACAGGGCAGGAAATATTTCTCTGTCACGGACATCAGGCCGACTGGTGGAACTATACCTTCTGGAGATGGAGGCGGTTTATGGTGCGCATACTATGGAAGCCTTTGCAGGTTTGGGGAATAGCAGACCCCACATCACCGGCTAAAAACTATAAAGAACTCATTCGCATTGAAAAACGCCTGAAGAAATGGATCCTGAAACGCAATCTGACCATGACTATGGTGGGCCATACCCATAGGCCGAGGTTTCCCGAACCCGGGGAAATCCCATTGTTCAATGATGGCAGTTGCGTACATCCCAGAAGTATAACCGGGATCGAAATAGAAAACGGACAGATCCTCCTCATCAAATGGCTTATTTCAACTTCAGATGAAGGCAATCTCCGGGTAGTCCGGCTGGTTCTGGAGGGGCCGCAAAAGCTCTCGGATTACAGGAACACCTGAGGACTAATGAATATACTGGACGAACTCATAGCGCAAATCCCCATATGGCACAAGCCTGTAAACCGGGGGAACTTCAGACTTTTGCTGCAAAACCCGGTACAATGGAAAATGTGAGAAGATATGATCTGGATTGGCTCCGCGTGGGAGTCTTCGCCCTGTTAATTTTCTACCATGTAGGTATGTTTTTCGTCCCGTGGGGATGGCATCTGAAAAACAATGTAATTTATCCGGAACTGCGCTGGCCCATGCTTTTTTTAAACCAATGGCGTTTGCCCATTCTCTTTGTGATTTCGGGAATGGGAACCTTTTACGCTTATTCCTTCCGATCTCCCCGGCAGTACTCCTGGGAACGTATCCGCCGCCTTGGGATACCTCTGATCTTTGGGATGCTCCTGATTGTTCCGCCCCAGGTCTATCTGGAACGACTCGCCCAGGGCGACTTCCAGGGATGGTATTGGGAATACTTCCCTTCAAAGGCGTTTATCGGTATCTACCCCGAAGGGAATCTGAGCTGGCATCACCTTTGGTTTCTTCCCTACTTACTCATTTTTTCCCTGATTTTAGCCTGGCCGTTCCGGAAGATCAAAGATCGTCCCGGCACCCTGGTCAAATGGGTTGGGAACAGGATGAAAACTCCCTGGGGATGGCTCGTTTTTCTATTGCCGCTTTATCTCTGGGAAGCCCTGCTGGAACCCAACTTCAATGTAACACATGCCCTTGTCGGGGATTGGTTTGCCCTGATTAATTTCGGGACCCTGTTTTTCTTCGGCTTCCTGCTTATCTCCAGCGGAGTACCCTTTTGGGAAAATGTGACAAAATATCGAAGGCGGAACCTCTTTCTGGGTTTGGTTAGTTTCTGCACGCTGATCTTCATTTGGCAATTTGAAGATGGAACCCTGAGGCATTTTACAGAAGCAGGGGTAAAAGTGTTTAATCTCTGGACCTGGATTTTTGTGCTTTTTGGGTATGCCGCGACGTACCTCAACCGGCCCGGGCGTGTGCTGCAATATTGCAACCGGGCCGTCTACCCTTTTTACATCCTGCACCAAACCCTCACCCTGATGATCGCATATTTTATCATGGACCTGGACTGGGGTTTTTGGGCTAAGGCGCTCGTGCTTTCTGCAGGTACCTTCGGGGGTAGTCTCTTACTTTACCAGGGCGTTATT
>NZ_JBAVZJ010000398.1:0-2192 GCF_049588695.1 Robiginitalea sp. | reverse complement strand
TGTTTCCTTCAGGATGACAAATCCATACAAGGCGTTTCCTTTAATATCGTGGGGGAAACCGACAATGGCAGACTCGGCAACAGCCGGGTGCTCATTAATAGAGTCCTCGATGGGTGCCGTACCCAGGTTGTGGCCTGAGACAATTATAACGTCATCTACCCTACCCGTAATCCGGTAATACCCCACAGCATCTCGCAGAGCCACATCCCCCGTAAAGTACTTGTTTTCATAGGCTGAAAAATACGTGTCCCGGTACCGCCCGTGATCCCCCCAAATGGTCCGGGCCATGGAAGGCCATGGATACTTAATACAGAGCCTGCCGGAAACCTGGTTTCCCCTGATTTCCTGCCCCGCTTCATCCATAAGGGCGGGTTGGATCCCAATAAAGGGGAGGGTGGCATAGGTTGGGGTTGTTGGGGTCACAAAGGGAATCGGGCTGATCATAATACCCCCGGTTTCCGTTTGCCACCAGGTATCGACAATGGGGCTTTGCTTTCTGCCCACGTTGTTATTATACCAGTGCCAGGCTTCTTCATTGATAGGTTCTCCGACAGAGCCCAGCACCTTCAGGGAGGAAAGGTCATACTGTTCCACAAATTCCAGGCTTTCTTTGGCAAGGGCCCGAATAGCCGTAGGCGCAGTATAAAATTGATTCACCCGGTGTTTTTGAACAACTTCCCAGAACCGTCCAAAATCCGGATAGGATGGGACGCCTTCAAACATCAATGTGGATGCGCCATTGGCCAGGGGCCCGTAGACGATGTAAGAATGTCCGGTAATCCATCCGATATCCGCCGTACACCAGTAGACATCTTCTTCCCGGTACTGAAAAATATTTTTAAACGTATACGCCGTATACACCATATAACCCCCACAAGTATGCACCATACCCTTTGGCTTTCCCGTGGAACCCGAAGTGTATAGGATAAACAATGGGTCCTCGGCATCCATAATCTCAACCTCACAATGTTCGGGGGCCCCTTCCAATAAAGGTGCCAACCATAGGTCACGCGTCGGGTGCATGGTGATGGCATTGCCGGTCCTTTGAACGACAAGGACCTTTTCAATACCCGGGCAGCTCTCCAGGGCTGAATCCACAATGCTTTTAAGGTCTAAGGTCTTCTTTCCGCGATAGGACCCGTCTGAGGTAATAACCATCTTACAGTCACAGTCATTGATCCTGGTGGCCAGGGCGGTGGCTGAAAAACCCGCGAAGACTACGGAGTGAATCGCGCCGATACGAGCACAGGCCAATAGGGTTACTGCGAGTTCCGGAATCATGGGAAGGTAAATACAAACCCGGTCCCCTTTGGATACACCCTGCGCTTTGAGGACATTGGCCATCTGGCAGACCCGCCTGTGCAATTCCCGGTAGGTAATGTGCTGAGCTTCTTCATTGGGATCGTTGGGCTCAAAAAGAAGGGCAGTTTTATCCCCTCTGGTGGAGAGGTGGCGGTCCAAACAGTTCTCGGTTATATTCAGCTTTGCCCCTTCAAACCAGGTGACTTCCGGTTTTTTAAAATCCCAACGCAGGACCCGGTCCCATTTTTTCCTCCAGGAAAAGTGCTCTTCGGCAATTTCTTCCCAGAAACCTTCCGGATTTCGAACGGATTTCCGGTATACCTGAAAATACTCCTCTAAATGCTTAATGTGGTAATTACTCATAAAATCGATGTGTTATAGGAATCCAGCACGAGGCCTGAAATTTAAAGGTAGGAAAAGAATCCAAAAATGAATAGCCCCCCTGGCCCTTCAGGATCATTCCCCCATCGTAAGCCCGATCGGGCAGTGATCCGATCCCATGACCTGATCGAAAATAGTAACGTCCTCTACCCGGGGGCGTAATTCCGGGCTGATCAGAAAATAATCGATACGCCAACCTGTATTTCGCTCCCGCGCCTTAAAGCGATAGCTCCAGTATGTGTAAGCCACTTTTTCAGGGTTTTGTTCCCGGTAAAGATCCACCAGGCCGGAGGCCAGCAACCTGTCCAGGGCATCGATCTCAATTTGAGTATACCCCGCCGTTTTATTGTAATTGGATTTGTCGTTCTTCAGATCAATCGGCCTGTGGGCCACATTCATATCCCCACAGAGCATCACCGGTTTTTGGGTCTGTAATTCCTTGATGTACTCGAGGAAGGCGGCGTCCCATTCTTCACGATAATCCAGCCGCTTGAGTCCCTGTCCTGAAT
>NZ_JBAVZJ010000397.1:0-6950 GCF_049588695.1 Robiginitalea sp. | reverse complement strand
GTCCACTCCGATTCTGTGTCTGGTATAAGGCTTTTTCAATCTCTCCGAAACCTTCCTTCATTTTTTCAGCCCGGGCCACCAGATCTGCCGTGGTTTCGTTTCCTTCATACTGGGCAATAAAGGCATCAAGTTGGGTGTTTACATCCCGTATTTTTTTGATGGATTGATGGGCCCGGTCTACAGTTCCATTCACGTCAGAAATGAAGTCATATTGGGCCTGCATATCCGCAACACTCACTTCCGCCCGTGGGTCCGGAATGATGTTAAAATCCTGGGTAAGCGTTTTATCGCCCGTATTCAGGTGCACTTTGTAGCTCCCCGGTACGGCTTTGGCACCCTCGAGGTTGGCCCACCACAGGATCATTCCGTCAAGTCTTTCAGCTCCCTTGCCCCGCGTATCCCAGACGTGTGTATTGCCTCCTTTTTCCACAGCCAGCTTCTTGTCTTTATCTTTCGCAAAAGTGCTGTAATTGGCAAGGGTATCCCCGGCCATGCTTGTATAGGTCAGCGATACACTGTCTTTTTCGGAAAAGTCCTTCATATAGAAATGTGTAACGACACCGTTTGGCGGATTCTGCCCTGCCGTCAGTGAAGGTGTTGATGCGGCCCTGCCTTTTGTCCGGTAGGAATCCTTTGGCTTATAAAGGATGGCTGAAGAATTTTTACTGGCTTCCTCCAGTTGATGCAGGACTGTGAGATCATCCAGTATCCAGAGGCTGCGTCCCTGCGTAGCAACAATAAGGTTATTATCCTTTATCGCAAGGTCCGTTATGGGAACAATGGGCAAATTCAACTGGAAGGGATTCCAGGAGGCCCCGTCGTCAAAAGAGATATACATCCCCGTTTCCGTACCAGCATATAACAAACCTTTCCGTTTTGGATCCTCGCGGACGACCCGTGTAAAATGTTCTTCGGGGATGCCGTCTGTGATCAGCGACCATGATTTGCCATAATCCTCAGTTTTGTAGAGGTAAGGTGTAAAATCACCCAGTTTGTAACGAGTAGCTGCAACATAGCAGGTGCCTTCATCGAAGGCCGAAGGCTCAATACTGTTTATCATATTCCACTCGGGCATCCCTTCGGGGGTTACATTTTCCCAGTTCTCTCCCCCGTCTTTGGTGATATGAATCAGGCCGTCATCACTCCCTACCCACATCAATCCTTCTTTTATGGGGCTTTCATTTGCCGCAAAAATGGTGCAATAGTATTCAACCCCTGTATTATCCTGTGTGATAGGCCCCCCGCTTGAAACCAGTTTGTCCGGATCGTTTCGCGTGAGATCGGGTGAGAGTAACTCCCAGCTCTGCCCTTCATTGGTGCTCATATGCACATGGTTCGAAAAAGTGTAGAGCTTTTTGGGGTTATGGCGGCTAAAAAGTATTGGAAAGTTCCATTGAAACCGGTATTTCATCCCTTCGGCACCGTAACCCATAGGATTGTCCGGCCATACGTTGACGGCGCGGACAGTTCCCGCATCGTGATTTACGCGGGTAAGAAAGCCCCCGTAGCTGCCGCCATAGACAATATCGTTATTCTGGGGGTCCACGGCGATATGCGCGCTCTCACCACCTGCAGTCTCTTCCCAGTCTTCGTCACCTATAGCCCTGCCGTCCGATCTGTGACGGATTCGAATCGTTGAATTATCCTGTTGGGCGACGTAAATCCTGTACGGATGCGCATTGTCCGTTGTCACCCGATAAAACTGTGCCGTCGGCTGGTTGTAATAGGTGCTCCAGGTAGTGCCGCCATCATAGGAGATTTGGGCACCCCCGTCATCGCCGATGATCATCCGGTTCGGGTCCTCTGGCGCAATCCACAGGTCGTGATGATCCCCATGGGGGGCATTGAAGGTATTGAATGTTTTCCCTCCATCTGTGGATTTATGATAGCGCACATTTAAGACGTAGACTACATCTTCGTCCTGCGTATCGGCATAAAGCCGGGTGTAATACCAGGCGCGCTGTCGCAATTTTCGTTCGCTATTGACCTGAGCCCAGGTTTTACCGCCGTCCTCAGATCTGTACAGCCCCCCTTTTTCCTTATTTTCCACAATGGCCCAAACCCGTTGTGAATTTACGGGGGAAACCGTGACACCGATAATCCCGAGGGTACCTTCGGGAAAACCTTTATGGGCGGAGATTTCTTTCCAGGTTTCCCCACTGTCTGTGGATTTCCAAAGGGCGGAGCCCTCCCCACCGCTACTCAGGCTATAAGGGGTTCGCTGTACCCTCCAGGTACTCGCATACAAGATACGCGGGTTGGTAGGATCCAGAGTCAGGTCTACGGCCCCTGCCAGGTCATTGACAAAAAGCACTTGCCGCCACGACTGACCTCCGTCTGTGCTTTTGTAAACCCCCCTTGCTTCGGTGGGTTTGTAGATATTACCCAGAACCGCTGCATATACGATATCAGGGTTATCCGGATGGACTTTTAAACGCGGGATATGCCGTGTTTTTTCAAGGCCTGCCTGCTGCCAGGTTTTGCCGGCATCGACACTTTTCCATACCCCATAGCCTGAGGATACATTGCCCCGAACGGTCTTTTCACCGCCTCCTACATAGAGTACATTCGGGTCGCTTTGGGCTACTTCTACCGCCCCGATACTACCCCCGAAAAAACCATCTGAGATATTTTCCCAGGCACGGCCACCGTCCATAGTTCGCCAAACCCCACCTCCGGCAGCTCCGAAGTAAAACAGGTTGGGTTTTCCGGGAACACCGGTAACGGCTGCGGACCGACCTCCGCGAAATGGCCCTACCAAACGGTACTCCATCGAGGAGTATAAAACCTCGGAATATGAACTCGTGTTTTTCGTTTTTTTTCTTCTCTGACCTTCAGCAGCCAGGGGTAAAAGACTCAGGATAAGCAGAAAGAGGCCTGCTTTACAAAAGATGTTTTTCATTTTAATACAGTTCGAATTAGTCAGTGTTTGAAAGTACTAAATCTTTAAAGAACTCTTAAACGAAATCGGATCTTCAGATTAAAAACAAAGAACCACTACGGACGAAGCAATTTCAAAATAGGAGATTAGGCCCGTTTACTACTAAAAATGCGGGGTTGACAACAAATGTTTACCGGTTCCCTTCATTGCTCTGTACATTTAGCCTATGATACCCGGTTATAAAAAGACAGGCCTGTTGCGGCTGGTCCTGCTGTTTGGGCTGTTATTCCTTCTTGGAATGCAGAAAGAGTACGCCCAAAACGGACCTCCTGTAGCTTCAGATGATAACTATACCACCGGTTTGAATACGCCTCTGAATGTCGCTGCAGCCCAGGGGCTGTTGAACAATGATACAGATCCGGATGCTCCGGCAGGGCTTACCGTGAATCCAACTGCAGTTTCCGGTCCGGGATCGGGGACTGTCACATTAAATCCGGACGGCAGCTTTTTATATACACCAAACCCCAGTTTTAGCGGTACGGACGCGTTCACCTATCAAGTTTGCGATGATGGTACGCCAAATACAGTGGTTTCCCGATTTGATTTCAATACCACAAATCTCGGTCTCGCCACTACAGGCCCGAATGCGACTTCCGTAAATCCCATAGCCGTCCAAACCGATTGCGGGATACGTATTGGTGCAGGGGCAGGGGGTAGCGTAGGACTGGATGTTGTTGTTCCCAATACCGGGGGCATCTTCGACTTTACCAGTTTTATTATTTCTTTTGAGTACCGGGATCAGGAAAATACGGCGGATATTGTGACTGCCGGCAATTTTCGTATTTGGCATATCAGTGGCAATAACCTGGGAGTACAAGTCCGCGTGATTGATGGGATCACAGGACTTCCGGCCACTTATACCCAAAATCTGGGTGGATTTTTGGGAGGCAGCAACCCCTATAGTATTGAATACGACGAACTCACAGGTGACATTATTTATACGGCCAATGGCACGACCACTACCTTTAACCTGGCCCCTGCATACTCTCCATTGAATTCGGGGCTTGCCACCGATATCATTTTGGGGCGTTTTATGGATAATGCGGGAACTGCACTTCCTTCTTTATGCAGTATGGAGTTCGTAGATTCCAGTAAACTCTGCGACACCTCAGATGTGACTATTGTTATTCCAACTTCCCTTATCACCAATCGCAGGATCACCTATCGCGTGAACGGAAATTGAGCTTTAGTCCTAAGCAGGTTGAGGATATCAGCAGTTATTTTAAGGATTCAAACCACCAAATCCCTTCGTCTTACATTTTTGACCAACTTGCCAATCGATGAAAAATCGTACCTTCTGAGTACGCAAACTACATTGAAATGGTCAGATCTATGAAGCAAGCCTTTTTAAGTGGGATGGTTGTACTGTGGCTAATGGCCTGTAAGCAGGAACCTTCGGAGCCCCTTTCAAGACTCCCTGATATGCCATCTTTTGAGAAGTCCTATGTGGATACCCACAATGGGTATTCCGAAGCAGTAGTGATAACTTCGGGAAACACGAAAACCATTTATGTCTCCGGACAAATAGGGGAGGGAGCGAATCTTGAAGCTCAGATGCGCGATGCCCTCTCAAAAATGGAACGGCTTTTAAAGGGGTCAGGAGCCAACATGAAAGATGTTGTAAAAATGAACACCTATATTGTGGATTACGGGCCGTATTCCCTCGACGTTTTCAGGAGCGTTCGAAAAGAACTTCTGGGCGACTCGGAGATGCCTGCCAGCACCCTTGTCGGCGTAGAGGCTTTGGCCCTGCCCGAATGGCTAATTGAAATTGAAGCGGTGGCTGTAGTTGAAATCCAATAGATTGGATCTGTAATCGGTAAATTGTAATATGGGTGAAGAGCGCAATCCCGGGAGGATTCTTCAAATAGGGTTTTATGCCGGACTCCTTTTGGTTTTTCTCGGAGTACTGGAACCCCTTAGGGGCTCGTTGTCTGTACTCTTTGGCAGTGCACTGATCGCAGGCGTCACTTTCAAATACCGGGATCCGCAATACGAATATTACCTCATTGCTGCAGCCCTGGTATTTATTGGGGTTCTCACTCTGTTGATGCGGTATTATTTCAGCGGAATAGATGTGGAGACAGCGCTCTTGAGCAGTTGGGGGATATTAATACTCGCCTATCCGATTGGGTGGTTCTTTATCCTGGTGCTTTTGTTTGTGCGATTGTTTTGGATGAAAAAGATTTAGGGGAGGAGCCCCCTCCCACCCGGACATAAAGTTACTTCCCGACTCTGCAAATTGAAAGCACATACTTCTGTAAAGTCCCGGCCAGGGGCGAAAATCCCAAATGGATTAAGTACCTTTCTCATACAATTATTCAAATCGATGAAGTGGTTTTCAGTGTTTCTCCTTATAGGATTGTTTATGTCGTATAATAGCTTCAGTCAGCAGAAAAGAATTAGGGAGGCAGGGATATCGCTCGGGGTCCTTCAGCCCGGGAAAATGAATGCGATTACAGATGTTCCCGGCGTAGAGGTGGGCCAGGTTACACGCATCCTGGGGGATTCCATAAGAACCGGGGTTACGGCCATCCTTCCCCATTCCGGAAATCTTTTTCAACAAAAAGTCCCTGCAGCAATCTATATCGGCAACGGCTTCGGTAAGCTCGCGGGATACAGCCAGGTAGAGGAGTTGGGAACCCTTGAAACACCCATTGTGCTGACTAATACCCTGAGTGTCCCGGTGGCCATGGAAGCCCTTATAGACTATACACTCCGCCAGGAGGGAAATGAAGAGGTGCGCTCCGTGAATGCTGTAGTTGGCGAGACGAATGACGGGCGGTTGAATGACATACGGGGGCGCCATATACAAAAAGCACATGTACTTGAGGCAATCTCAAAGGCGGCCTCCGGTCCGGTTGCCGAAGGGAATGTTGGGGCCGGTACCGGCACGGTGGCTTTTGGGTTTAAGGGGGGAATAGGTACCGCGTCCCGAATAGTGCCCAAAAAGGTGGGGGGCTATACTGTTGGGGTCCTGGTCCAGGCTAATTTTGGGGGCATCCTTACACTTAACGGGAAGAACCTCGCCCAGGCTCTGGATCGGATCCCAAACAGCTATAAACAGGACACTGACGGTTCCTGTATGATGATCGTCATTACAGATGCGCCCCTCGACACCCGTAATTTAAAGCGCCTGGCCAAGCGCTGTATGCTCGGTCTTGCCCGTACAGGCGGTATTGCCTCAAATGGGAGCGGGGATTATGTAATTGCCCTTTCAACGGCAAAGGAAAACACCGTGGCCTACTCACCCGATAGTCTGCTGAGTACCTCATACACCATTCACAACGATTATATGTCTCCTTTTTTTCTGGCGGCTATTGAGGCAACAGAAGAGGCGATCTGGAATGCCTTGTTTGCGGCGGAATCCATGACAGGTTTCAAAGGAGCCCGGGTTGAAGCCCTGCCCCAGGATGTAGTTTTGAAATCAATACTTGGGGAATGAGGTCCGGGATCGTTTTGGAAAGGGGAAAGAATAAATTGAGTCTTGGCCTCTTTGTTCTGGTTCTGACATTACCGTTGTTGGGATGTAGTGTGAATCGGCATGTGTACGAGAAAGTTGACACTGAGAATCGATGGATTCGCACCGTCGGGGATTATCAGGAGTTTCATTTTGAAACGGATCAATGGATAAGGATTACGTGTTGGTATCACCAACTTGACGATCTCACTAAAGGCCTGGAAGTAGGGATTATGGCACCGACTCAACTACTGGGGGATTTGGGGGATAAAGGTGTTGAAATTTATTCTGTGAATTTTGGAAATTTGGAGGTGAGCAGCTTTGAAACCCTGAATTCGGGGAATGCCCGGTTCAGATTCCTTAAAATTCCTGAAAGCGCAAGCAGGGATTATATCATGGAACGATTGAGTAACGATACGGTTTATATTCGAATAGGAGAAGAACAATACAGGTTTCTCAGTTCCCGGGATTGATCTTTTCCAAAACGGATGAATGACTCCGGGTCTCATCTGCATTATCGTAAAGCTTCAGTGCTTTTTTACTTTATAT
>NZ_JBAVZJ010000396.1:0-2995 GCF_049588695.1 Robiginitalea sp. | reverse complement strand
GAGAGACAGTACATCCGAGCTTATTCAGGCCAACAGGATTAAAAATGGAGACACCCTGGATCTTCAGGACGACTATGACTGAGCGTCTTTCCCTTTTTGTGTGTAATGATCCCCGCACCGACGGATGACATCTTCAATAGGTTGAAACTGCAAGCCGGTTAAAGCTTCAACCTTTTCAGCGCTATACGTCCTGGGGATTCTGAGGTTTCGGGCTGTAGCCCGCGATAATTTCCTGGGTCCCCGGGTGAGCGTTGCCCGAAACCAGTCCAGGCGCCACAGCCATTCCAGTTGCCATTGCTTCAGTTGTTTTTTGGGTCCGCGGACCTTCAAAACGTCCGCGATTTGTGAAAGGACTTCGGAATATTTCAAGTTTGCGGCGACCAGGATAAACCGCTGGTTAAATATTTTTTCACTTGCAATGGCTTCAAAAGAATTGACTACATCCCATACGCCCACAAAACCGGTGCTTCCGGGCGGTGCGTATTTTAGCCCAGAGGCGACAGCTGTAAAAAATTTACCGCTTCCCTGGTTCCAAAACCCGGGCCCAAAAATGACACCCGGGTTAATGATGACGGTTTCCAGCCCTTCCTGCCCACCCCTCCAGACTTCCATTTCAGCGAGATATTTGCTGGTAGCATAGACATTTGAACTTGCAAAATCCCACAAGTCGTTTTCCGTAAGTGGGCTTTTGATTCCCCCAATAGTGGCTACAGAACTGCAGTAATAGAGCCTTTTGACTTCTTTCTTTAGGCAAAGATTGACGATATTTTGAGTCCCTGTATGATTGATGTTACGCAGGCGTTCACGGTCCTTCGGGTTAAATGAAATCAGCGCTGCACAGTGATACACCTCGGTCACTTCTTCAAAGGCGTGAATCAGTGAAGGCAAGTCATTTAAGTCCCCTTCAACCCATTTGATTTTTGGGAATAACGCCCTGGTTTCAGGTCCGTAGGACTCAAAAAGGGCTGAAACCTTACCGAGGTCGCTTTCGGGCCGGAAAAGCGCCTTAACGTTTTGTCCGGATTGCAGGAGTCGGATCAATAGATGACTTCCGACCAAACCCGTCCCTCCTGTGATAAATACCATGGTCTAAAAATAAGTGTTTCTCTCCGATTCCCTTTACAGGTGACCGACTCTGAGAGGCGGATTTGAGTATATTTGCCACAAATTTTATCGGTATATGATTTTAAACTTTGTCGAGGAACTGCAGTGGAGGGGAATGTTACACGACATCATGCCCGGAACAGAAGAGCATTTGTTAAATGGAATGCAATCTGCTTACGTGGGAATTGACCCCACTGCGGATTCACTGCATATCGGTCATCTTGTAGGGGTTATGATGCTTCGTCACTTTCAATTGGCGGGCCACAGACCGCTTGCGCTTATCGGGGGTGCCACCGGGATGATCGGAGACCCTTCCGGAAAATCATCAGAGCGGAATCTTCTGGACGAAACCACCCTGCGGGTCAATCAGGAAGCCATTCAGGGACAACTGGCCCGGTTCCTGGATTTTGATAGCGGCGCTGAAAATGCAGCCCTCCTGGTCAATAATTACGACTGGATGAAGGACTTTAATTTCCTCGATTTTATCAGGGACGTTGGAAAGCATATCACCGTAAATTATATGATGGCCAAAGATTCTGTACGCAAGCGCCTCTCAGAAGAATCCAGTGAAGGGATGTCCTTTACCGAATTCACCTATCAACTGGTTCAGGGATATGACTTTTTGCACTTATACCGAAAGTACGATTGTACCCTGCAGATGGGGGGGAGCGACCAGTGGGGGAATATAACCACGGGGACGGAGCTGATACGCAGAATTGAAAGCGGTAAGGGGTATGCCCTTACCTGTCCGCTCATTACGAAGGCGGACGGCACGAAATTTGGTAAAACGGAAAGTGGCAACATTTGGTTGGATCCCCACAAAACATCACCCTACCGTTTTTATCAATACTGGTTGAATACTTCGGATACCGATGCTGAAAAATATATCAAGATTTTCACCTTTTTGTCAAAAGAAGACATAGAAGCCCTTGTGGCTACCCACCGGGAAGCGCCTCATCAGCGTCAGTTGCAGCGGAAGCTCGCTGAAGAACTGACGGTTCTGGTGCACTCGAGGGAGGATCTTGAAAACGCCGAACGGGCCAGTGAGATTCTATTCGGCAAGTCCACTTCACAGGCCCTCAAAGGCCTTTCCAGTGAACTTTTCCTGGAGATATTCGAAGGGGTCCCCCAGGCGCGTGTTTCCAAACAGGAAATTGTTGACGGGCTCGATATTGTCGGGGCCCTTTCAGCGAGAACGGGATTTTTGAAATCCAATGGAGAGGCGCGGCGTGAACTGAAACAACAGTCTATTTCGGTCAATAAAACCCGGGTGGAACAGGACTACACCCTTTCTGAAGCAGATCTCATTCAGGATCGCTTTATTTTGCTTCAACGGGGAAAGAAAAACTATTTCATTCTGGTTGCAGAATAACATTTCTTCATTTGGTCAAAACTAGAGGGCCATCAGGTTACATCCCCGGATGTCTGAATGATCAAATCGCCCCAAAATTTCAAAAGCCCCATTGTCGTAGGATTTCCCGAGATCCTGAGTTGCGATAAATGCACAGGAGTGCTGGTTGGCCAGATCTATGATGTCCACACCTCCTGTGCGCCCCGATCCCAGGGTGCTCAGGGGATCTTCCGTATCCCTGATGCGAACCTGCATCCAGGGGGGGCATTGGAACAGTCCCTGCCCTGAAGAATAGGCCTGGGACAGCAATTCGGTCATCCCGTATTCAGAATGAATCGTTGACAGTCCAAAACCTTCTGAAAGGATTTTGTGAAGCTCGGCCCTTACCATTTCTTTTCGCCTGCCTTTCATCCCCCCTGTTTCCATAACAATGGTATTGGGAGAAGTTTTAAACGCTTTTTCAGCAAGGTCGAGAAGGGCAAAAGTAACCCCGATTAACAGGACCTGTGTCCGGGACTCTGACAGGAGCTCCAGAACTTG
>NZ_JBAVZJ010000395.1:0-2369 GCF_049588695.1 Robiginitalea sp. | reverse complement strand
GCTATAAAGAACAAGACTAGTAGGAAAGTATTCAATCTCTTGTATTATATAAATAATCGCTTCTCCGGGTTGCGTGTTATATTTTCAATCCAATCAGGATAAGCGAACCCCAAGGTTAAGTCATAGTGTTAACTACCTTTTTCTTTGACTATTTCAACAACTCTCTCATTGAACTCATCCGGCTCTTCTTCCGGAGGTTCATGCCCTGATTTTTCAAACCAGATAAACTCCTTGTCAGGAGCCTGTAGCTCTTCGAGGTAATTTTCAGCAACTATGCCCGGGAGGTTCCAATCATGACGACCCGCCATAAAAACAATTGGAATCTCCAAGGACGTGATATTCGATAAATCTATGTCGAATTGTTTGTCTCCCATTCTGGAATGTGTGTAATTAAAGCCTTGAAACCAGTCGTAATCCTTATAGTCGTCATAGGCGCGCTGCTCAGCTTTCTCAATTTCTTTAGCAATTTCAGGATTGTATATAGTTCCGTTATAGGCTACGAGTAATTGATATTTGCTCATAAAACAATCCAAAACTGTCTTGCAAACAGAGGGGTCCCGCTTCTCTATCAATGCCAATTGCTTTAGCGCAGCAGTGTCTTGTTTTTCCTGAGCCTGCTCTTTTAACCAATCCATAGAGGTATCCCAGTTCTTTTGAGAATCTATGAGCTGAGAAACACCTATATAGGCAGAATAGTCTTCCGGATAGCGCTCTGCAAGTTTTAACCCGATAACACTTCCATATGAAAAGCCCAGGAGAACGATTTTCTCTTTGTTGAATTTCTTTTTAAGATATTGGGTCAATTCATGGGCATCATCGACCAAACTCTGTGTACTAAGGTTTTTTGGGTTGGGATTTTGCAGGTAGGACAGACCACAACCTGCCTGATCCCAGGATACCAGTATCATGTCTTTTGTCAGGTCGGCATTAAAATACCTTAAATGCGGTGTCTGGGGCCAACCCGGGCCACCATGTAAAAAGAGTAGAACAGGTAAGTCATCAGAAGCTCCCGTGATTTCCACGTATTGTTTTTCGCCACCTAATTCAATAAATGTTTTTTCATTGACGGGCCTTGCTTCCCCTGATGGTGCTTTTTGATCTTTTTCTTTGTTTTGACATCCTAAGAAGAGAACTGTGCATAAGATTAAGAGTGCTTTTTTCATTTGTATTAGTTTAAAAGGAGGCGACACTTCGCATGGGAGAAGCCTTTTAGCTGTGTTACTTTGTATTCTTAAAAGTATCCTCGAAATATTTGATCCATTTCCCGTCGATCAGTTTTTCTCCATATTCCTGAAACCCTCCCTCCGGAGTTCGTCTGAAAATATATCGGGTCTTATCATTGCTCCGCACTATAAGTTGTCCCTCCTTAAATTCCGCGGGATACCTTGAAGCACCATTTTTGGAAAATGGGTGGTAGTAATATTTTCCGTCATTTTCATCGTAACGGATTATGGTGTGAAGTTGCAGGGACTCGGTATTCAACTCAATGACCAAAATGCTCCGATCCAGGTCATATTCAATGTTTTCATATGCGGGTCCTTCCCGGGTAACGACTCCATTTTCATACCCCCTGGACGTGCCAATCCATTCTCCGATCATAAAGTTCAATTGTTCCATCTTTTCTCGCTTGACGTTTTGACCGAAAACGGCATTACTTAGCAGTATAAAAGCGAGGAGGTAAAGGATCTTATTAGTCTTAGGATTTCCCATTTTTATTCAGTGTGTATTTCCTGCCGGATTTCACCCAATAGCGTAAGGCACATATGTATTGAATTGTTATCGGTCAGGAGTCGTTGATGTACTTGTCTAAAGAAGCGGAGCATGGACCTGTTTTGAGCTCAGTCAAGATAGTGATTTTTGTAAGCTCGCCGGCTCTGATTACCCCAGGCCTTCATAATGATGAGGGCAATAACCAGAATAGGTATTATAAATATACTCCCTTCCGGGCCAAAAGCACCCCCGCTTATCCATTCAGGCTGAAGTATGTTTAGCTCCAGGAATGTCGCCTTTTTATGGCCGCTGGCTGCAAATCCAAAAATGGGTCCCTGGAAGAAATTCCATCCAATATGCATACCCATAGATAGCCAAAGCATTTTTGTAAGCAGGTAACCATAGATGCGTAAAAAACCAAAAAACATGATGATAGCGGTGGACAATAATGTGGCATTGGGGTTGGCGGCATGTATAAGTCCGTAGAGGAAACAAGAGATGAGGATGGACCAAACCAGCCCCATTCCCTCTTTCATGTTTTGGAACAGGTATCCCCTGAAAACGAGTTCTTCCCAGTAGCCCACAAGAATGTGTTCCAACAGGAAAAGCGTCATGGAGGCAAGGGAGAAAACCCCTATGAGCTGAAGATAGCCGGTTAC
>NZ_JBAVZJ010000394.1:0-3539 GCF_049588695.1 Robiginitalea sp. | reverse complement strand
CTCGTATACATTGCCCTCTTTTTCCCGACGAATGGCAGGAATTTGTGGTGAATCATTTGTTTTTTGTGGCGAAAGCATGCAGTTATCTCTTTTCTTAAATCTGCAGCTTATATGTCAATCCACCACTGACTACCCAAAAGAAAGATCCGGATTCCAGGAGGTACTCCTGCCGTCCTACCCCGAACTGGGCGAGATACAAATGGCGTCCTTTCCCAGGCCCGAACTGATATTCAAAAAACAATTGCTGGGATTCGAGAAATAATACAGATTCAGCCTGCAACACCCCGCCATTGAAGAGTTGCCTGAGCTCCGGACTATATCCGAATGAGGCTGTAAGGCCGAGATAGTTGAAATTGTTGGTCAGGTATTTTCTCACCGTCATACTTCCGGAACCTACAGGCCCCCGCCCTCCTACTATACTCAGATAGGGCCTGATATTCATGTAGTAATTTCCCCTGTACAATCCCACCGAAGCGGTAAGCAGTGTGGCCTGGACCGTCCTGAAATCCAGATATCGGGCTCCAAGAGAGGTCTCCATAGCCTTTGGGAGGTTGGCATAAAGTTCCAGGGCCCCTTTGTGGTTGGGGTACAACTCCGAGTCTGAATACCCATAGTTCGCATAGGCGTAAAAGGTATTCGATATCGTAGGATATAGATCCAGGTCGTACTGGAAAGCGTCCTCCCCAAAGCGATTGCTGTAATTCAACCTGGGGATAATCTTGCCGTATTTCGTCCTTCGTTGATATTCCAGGCTGGTATACAACATGGGATCGTAATATTGGTCAAAGGCTTCCAGGCGGTTCGAAATTGAAATCCGATTGTTGTAAGAGACAGCGGGCTCTTCCCCCCCCCCGGTTTCATCTGCTTCGAAGGTGCCCAAAATTTCAGCCCTGAGTTTACTCACGGCGGCATTCTCCCCAAGGAAGTTGAGTGCCTTATTGGCCAGCCCCAGTGCAATTGACCTGTTTCCAGCCTGCCGTTCATTGTATATTGCCGATACCCAGGCATCTTCATTGACCCGATCTCTGGACGTCACCCTGTTCAGGTGCCTTCGGGCCCTGGAAAAATCTCCCTCCCAACGGTACGTGTTGGCCAAAAGCGTCTGAGCGTCTGAATACCTGGGGTACTCTTCAAGAATTTCGGTCAGCAGTTGACGCGCCTCACGGGAGTTCCCCTCAAAGGCGAATTTCCGGGCTTTAAGAAATTCGGCTTCAGGATTCTCAGCCTCTTGCCCAAATATTCCCGTAAGGGGAAAGCAGACCAGAAAGACTACAAAAATGACCAGATTCAATCGTTTGTTTTTCATCGGTTTGTTTTTCAATGGGACTCAGGACCCCTCAGGATTGTCAATTTTGACCTCATCGTCTTTTGGAAGTAACTGAAGCGCTGTTGAGGCTGCCCGATGCAGTTTTTCATCGAGTATTTTGCGATCCCTTATATTCCTTTCGATAAGAGGGGCCAGCGACTTACTGCGGTCCGGATCCCCAGCCCAGAAATAAGTGTCGAGCAATGCCGCATAGGCATCGCTGTAATGGGGATGCTTGGCAATAGCTCTTTGCAAAACACTTTCAGCTTGTATATAAGCACCATCCCAGGCGAGAATACGACCCAGCAGTACCTCCGCATCCACATATTCCGGAACCTCTGACAAAATATACCGGCAAAGTTCCTTAGCCTGCTCCCGTTCTCCTTTGTGCGCCAATTCCCGGGCATAGGCAAAAGCCTTATCCAAATCGGCTCCGGGTATTGCACTTTGAATCTGAAGCCATTCTTTTCTTTCGGGTTTGGTGTATGTGAATTGAACCTTATAGGGCTGTGCAGTCTGATCGGTCATAAAAGAAGCGTTCCAAGAAGTCCCATGGCTTTGTACCGGTAATTGAAAGGGTGATCCCGGAGTTTGTTCCACACCGCTGATTCGCTCTGTTTCCTGTCTATAGATATCTACAAGGGGGTCGAGTTCCATACTTGTATCTGCATACAAATCTTCCGGGTCTTTCACATCCAGCATATTTTCAAACCACTCCCCGAAGAAGTATTTGGTCTTGTTTTCAGAAAGGGGTTGAGCCCTCTCGAGCATAGTAGCCAGAAATAGCGAAAATATTGCCAGGGTAAAAGGATATACCCGACCCATCCATTGTTGCATCGGCGCGCTCCCTTTATACAGACCGTAAAAACCTAAACCTGTTAAAGAAAATAACAGCAAAACCGTCTGTAAATCAGGCCAAGAGGTACTAAAAACTGCTATAAAGACCTTTAAGCCAGGCACCGGCATTTCGTAATGCGATAAAAAGTAAGCAGTCAGGCCACTCTCCAAAAAGAGCAGGCCCGAGAGGATTATCCCGGAAAAATAAAGGCCATATCGGGGCTTAAGGGCTTCCAGGGCGTTAAATGCAAAATACAGGAAAAGCGACAACAGGGCCGTGAAGCCGAGGTGATGTGCTGAAAGTATAATCAGGTTGCGCGAGGCAAAGGAGTCCAGCACCCCTTCAGCATACAGGCGATACTGCTGGTATACCCCGAGTAAAAGCAGGCAGGCGTAAAACGCCAGGATAAGGCGGGTATAATCTCCCATCCCTTTCCGCGAGGCTCTTATTTGCTGATGTAGGTCCTGTTCCATTGTTTTATGCTTTGGCAAATCCCTTGCGGACCTGGGTACCCCATCCCGCACGAACTCTGAATAATTTTTTGTAATTCCCCAGGACCGAAGACCAGACCACGATAGGTTGAAATAGAATCGGTTCAAGAAAAGCGCAGCCGATCAGGATAAAAATGTCCCTGGTGCGCTGGTACTGATTATATGACCAGACCTCCCATAAAATGGCATAAAGTGAAAACACTACGGCAAAGGAGTAAACGGTCAGGGTAATGGCCAGGAAAAACTCAAAGTAAAGAATACCCAGGCCCCAAAAGAGCAATACGGTCAGAAAGCCAAAAAACTCCAGTAATGGGGACAACCACTCGTAAAAAAACCAATAGGGGTAACTCAACATTCCCAGTCTTCCAAAACGGGGGTTGAATAACATATCCCGATGCCTCCGAAGGGTTTCCAAAGTACCCCGAGACCACCGGTCGCGCTGATTCACGAATGTTTTAAGATTTTCCGGAACTACTGTCCAGCAGAGTGGATCAGGCAGGTATTCAATGGTATAAGGCAACCCTTTTTCGTGCATATGCCGGCGCATACGAAAGACAATTTCCATATCCTCTCCTACCGTGCCGGTATCAAATCCGCCCACATCTATAGCCACCTGTCGATCAAAGAAACCGAAGGCACCTGAGATAATCAACAAGCTATCCAGGCGTCCCCATCCCATTCTGCCGAGGAGAAAAGAACGGGTATATTCCAAAAGCTGAAACCGGGCCAGCCAACTTTTTGGGAGGCGCACTTCTTCCATTTTACCCTCATCGATTTTACAGGAATTCGCCACCCTCAAGACACCTCCTACAGCGATAACTTTTTTTCGGGACCTTTGGTAAAACGCCCGAACCACATGCAGCAGGGCGTCGGGATGCAGCAGACAATCCGCATCAATACATCC
>NZ_JBAVZJ010000393.1:0-6685 GCF_049588695.1 Robiginitalea sp. | reverse complement strand
GGCCGCAGTATCAGGCCTTTTCGATGGGAAAACAAATATCATTTGCGAAGTGGAACAAACAGCCTTTCGGATTCAGGAACGGGCGCTGGACCTCTTTGGGAAGATGGGGATGCGGATCCGGTATATGAATCCCGAAGCCCACGACCGTCATATTGCCTATGTTTCACACCTTTCACATATCAGTGCCTTTATGCTGGGGAAAACGGTGATTGAAAAAGAGCGGAATGAAAGGGATATCTTTGACCTCGCCGGGAGTGGTTTTGAATCCACGGTCAGGCTGGCCAAGAGTTCCCCGGCCATGTGGACCCCTATTTTTGAACAGAACCGAGAAAACGTCCTGGAGACCCTGGACGAATACATTACCAACCTGCAAGGTTTTCGAAACCTGCTCGACACCGCCGACTATAAAGGTGTTTTCAGAGAAATGGACGAAACCAACCGGATTGGGGAAATATTAAATGGAATTCCAACGCCAAAAAACTAAAGAAAAAGATGGAAAATACGATTGCTTTGCGCACATGGTTAGACGATTTGAATTTGGCGCACCCTTTGGTGATTGCCGGTCCGTGCAGTGCGGAAACAGAGGAGCAGGTTATGGGTATCGCCCATGCGCTTAAGGATACGGACGTAAACTATTACCGGGCAGGAATATGGAAACCGCGGACGCGTCCCGGGAATTTTGAAGGGGTCGGAGCCATTGGTCTGAAATGGCTGCAACGGGTAAAGGAAGAAACCGGTTTAAAAACCGCTACGGAGGTAGCGAATAAGGCCCATGTGGACCTCGCCCTGGAACACGATATCGACCTGTTGTGGATAGGCGCTCGATCCACGGTCAGTCCATTTATTGTGCAGGAAATTGCAGATGCCCTTAAGGGTACTGACAAGGTGGTATTGGTGAAAAACCCTGTGAATCCGGATCTTTCCCTTTGGTTGGGTGCCGTGGAGCGCTTGCGTTCAGCCGACATCCAAAAATTGGGCGTGATACACCGGGGCTTCTCCACCTATGAAAAAACCAAATACCGCAACATACCGGAATGGCAACTGGCTATTGAATTGCAATCCCGATTCCCCGATCTTCCCCTGATCAATGATCCTTCACATATCTCGGGCAACAGGGACCTGATTTTCGATGTTTCCCAGGCCGCCCTCGACCTGAATTTTGACGGTTTGATGATCGAAACCCATACTAATCCGGAAAAGGCCTGGAGCGACGCGGCCCAGCAAGTCACACCGGATCGCCTGGTGCAGATCATGAGGGATTTACGCATCCGGAAAGAGACCGACCAGGAGGCTGCATACCGGCAGAACCTCAGCAATCTCCGCGCTCAGATAGACGTGATTGACAATCAGCTCATCGATATTTTGGGCAAACGAATGAAAGTGGCAGATGCAATCGGTTCTTTGAAGAAGGAGAAGAATGTGGCCGTATTGCAAACCAACCGCTGGAATTCCATTTTAGGTAATATGATCCTGGAAGGCCAGGCACACGGTTTAAGTGAAGAATTTGTACTGAAGATGTTTAAAGCCATCCACCAGGAATCCATCAATCACCAGGAGGCCATTATCAATGCCTGAGTTTGGGTTGCTACAACTGATATTTAATTTTTTTCCGCCGGGGTGTAACAATGCGTGAGAAGGAGCGTCTTTTGAAGTAGAAAACACAGATATGAGAACACTACTAGTTTTATTTTTCGCGCTGAGCATGACAGGGCTGACGGCCCAGGGAATTGTAGACCGGGAGGTTGGGGAATTCCGGGAAATCAAGGTTTTCGACCTCATAGAGGTAAACCTGATCAAATCCGACGAAAACCGCATCCTGATCAAAGGGAGAAATACACAGGATATTAATTTTGTCAATAAAGACGGGGTCCTGAAGTTACGGATGCCGCTGGAGAAAAAATTCCAGGGTGAGGATACCTTTATCGAAGTATATTACACCGATCTTAGAATCATCGATGCCAATGAGGGTGCCCGGATTATCGGGAATGAACAACTGGTGCAGGACCGCATCGAACTCCGCGCTCAGGAAGGGGCTCAGATTGAGATCGGCTTAAGCGTTCACGATGCCAAGATCAGGGCAGTGACCGGAGGGATAGTCACCGCTTCCGGAATTGCGACCAATCAGGTTATTACCCTCAATACGGGAGGTATTTTTGAAGGGCGTGATCTTAAAACAGATTACACCGGTATTCGGGTTAGTACCGGGGGAGAAGCTGAATTATTTGCTTCAAAAGAGGTGGATATTCAGATTCGGGCCGGGGGAGATGTCCGAGTGTATGGAGACCCGCAACGCGTCAATAAAGACACTATGATGGGCGGACGAATTTACTTTCTCAACTAAATCGCCTTTATTTTTAAAGAAGAAGCCGGCCCTTATTGCCGGCTTCTTCTTTTTGTAGGAATCGAAACCCGGGGGTATGCCCGGCAGACGTACCCCACCAGCGCTAAGACAACGATGATGCCTGGAAAATATACGGGTAATTGCCCGAAGCGGCTCCCGACGGTAAGCGGTATTATACCCACATCTTGTGGTCCTCACTAACGGGAATATTAGTAATTTGCACCTCTATCCTTCAGATACAATGCAGGGAACCGTATACAAATCAACAGGCAGCTGGTACCGGGTAAAAACCACGGAAGGGGTTTTCTATGACTGCCGGATTAAAGGACGTTTCCGCATAGAAGGAATTAAAAGTACAAACCCGGTTGCCGTGGGGGATGAGGTGAGATTTAATCTCGTTGAAGACGGGGATGTGACCGTAGGGCAGATTTACGAAATAATGGATCGTCGCAATTACCTGGTGCGCAAATCTGTAAAACTTTCCAAGCAAGTACATATCATCGCTGCCAATGTGGATCTTGTTTTTTTACTGGTCACTCTGGAGAACCCGAAGACGTATCCTGAATTTATCGATCGTTTTCTGGCGACTGCTGAAGCCTATCGTGTCCCCTGTGTATTGCTTTTTAACAAGGTAGACGCCATGGACGAGCATCTGAAGGACGAGACCAAATATATGGCAGCGCTTTACCGGGATATTGGATATACGTGCATTGGGATCTCGGCTTCCACCGGAAGGAACGTGGACCAGGTGATTGACCTGATGTCCGGAAAGACGTGCATGTTTGCAGGACATTCGGGTATTGGAAAATCTACCCTGATCAACCGGATCGCCCCTGAATTGGAAATAAAGACCGCTCAAATCTCGGAACAACACAAGCAGGGACAACATACCACCACCTTTGCGGAAATGTACGATTTGCCATCAGGGGCCCGGATTATCGACACCCCGGGAATTAAGGGTTTTGGACTGGTCGATATGGAAAAGGAAGAGATCGGGGATTATTTTCCGGAACTCTTTGCCCTCAAGTCCGGGTGTCGATTTAACAACTGCCTGCATCTGGATGAGCCCGGGTGCGCTGTAAAAGAGGCCCTTGAGGAGGGTACGGTGGCCCTGAGCCGCTATCGCTCCTACGTGCAAATGGTAACCGGTGAACAGGATGTCTACCGAACCGGACTTAAGGAAGACGTATGAGGGCCGTAGTACAAAGGGTGCGATCTGCAAGTGTCGCGATCTCAGGAGAGAAAGTATCGGAAATAAGTTCAGGCCTCCTTATTTTATTGGGGATTGGTGTAGGCGACTCACCGGAGGATATACAATGGCTGGCACCGAAGATTGCCAATCTGAGGATTTTCAACGACGACAAGGGGGTGATGAACCGCTCGGTACACCAGACCCGTGGGGAGGTCATCGTGGTCAGTCAGTTTACGCTCCTGGCCAGTACAAAAAAGGGAAACCGACCCTCCTATATTCGGGCTGCCCGGCCTGAGGAAGCCATCCCCCTGTACGAAGCCTTTGTCCTGGAGCTGGAAAAATATTTGGGGCGCGAAGTGGGGACGGGGGTTTTTGGAGCGGATATGCAAGTCGATCTTTGCAATGATGGTCCGGTAACCATATGGATTGACACCCGTATGCGCGAATAATCCAATTAGTTTTTTAAGCATTGGGCGAGAATTCCAAATAGCCGGGTGTGGTATCCCCTCATGCGCGAATTATTCAAAAATATTGTGCAAAAAGGATCGGAACCGGTAGTTTTGAAAAAAATCACGTCTGATGAACATATCCAACGCCCAACAGGCAGTTGACCAGTGGATTAAAAACCATGGGGTGCGGTATTTTAATGAACTGACCAATATGGCCCAACTCACTGAAGAAGTGGGGGAGGTGGCCCGGATTATCGCCCGTCGCTATGGGGAACAAAGCGAAAAGGAATCCGATAAGGACAAAGATCTCGGTGAGGAACTGGCCGATGTACTTTTTGTAGTGCTCTGCCTGGCGAACCAGACCGGGATAGATTTACAGGGTGCTTTTGATCGCAAGCTCAAGATCAAGACCGAACGAGACCACAATCGGCACCGGGACAATCCTAAACTCAAGTGAAGGTGTTTTTTACTGTCTCCTGGGAATCGAGTTTAAAATTCAGGAAACCGAAACCCCGTAATTATAGTATTTTGAACCGCTGCTAAAGCTGCAGTTCAAAACCATTAATTGAAATACCTATTTTGAAACTGCATCTTCAGGGTCCCGCCACCCGTCATATCGATGGATCCCTGCGTATTACGGGATCGAAAAGTGAATCGAACCGCCTTTTGATCCTGCAGGCGCTTTTTCCGGGAATTCGCATTGAAAACCTTTCGAATTCAGATGATTCCAGGGTCATGCAGGAGGCGCTCTCTTCCAAAGAGGGACTTGTTGATATTCACCATGCGGGAACGGCCATGCGCTTTTTGACCGCTTATTACGCCAGTCGGGCAGGGGTTGAGGTAGTACTTACAGGCTCGGACCGGATGAAGCAGCGGCCGATTCAGATTCTGGTCGAAGCCCTGGAGGCACTCGGGGCTAGCGTATCCTACCTTCAGGAAGTGGGATGCCCACCCCTTCGAATCGAGGGAAAACAGCTTACCAAAGCTTCGGTCGAATTACCGGCGGATGTCAGCAGCCAGTACATCTCGGCCCTTTTACTTATTGCCCCAGGCTTGCCGGACGGGTTGCAGATTCATCTCAAAGGCCATATTACCTCCCTCCCATATATTAAAATGACTTTGGGCCTGCTCAACCGCCTCGGTATCCGCGCCGAAATGCAGGATCAGACCCTGAGGGTAGCTCACACCCCGGAAGTACCTGACCAAACCTGTGTGGTGGAATCCGACTGGAGTTCAGCCTCTTATTATTTCAGTGTGCTGGCCCTCTCCAAACCCGGAAGCAGGATTCGGTTGGGTGCTTACAGGGAAGATTCCCTTCAGGGCGACCGGGTACTCTGCGAGCTCTTTAAACCCCTGGGTGTCCGATCTGAATTTGACGGGGATACCCTGGTGCTTTCACGAACAGAACAGGTATTGCCCCCCCATCTGGACCTCGATTTGGTTCAGGCTCCTGATCTGGCCCAGACCCTGGCGGTTTGCTGCTTTGGTTTGGGAATCTCCTGCGATCTGAAAGGACTTCATACCCTGAAGATCAAGGAGACCGACCGCCTGGAAGCCCTCAGGGCAGAGCTGACAAAATTGGGGGCGCAAATCCGCGTCACAAACCATTCCCTTCATTTGGAGAAAAGTACGGCATGTCATTCCGGAATCTCCATTGAGACCTACAACGACCATCGAATGGCTATGGCTTTTGCCCCCTTAGCCTTAAGGAGTAATTTGTTTATTAATGACGCCGGTGTGGTCTCTAAATCCTACCCCGGTTTTTGGGAAGATCTGGAGCGTATCGGTTTTAAAACTGAAGAAGCAGGTTCTTATTGATCCGACCAAACGGCGAGTTCATTTCCGGCGGGATCGGAAAAATGAAAACGCTTTCCCCCGGGGAAGGAGAATATATCCTGAAGTAGTGTTCCACCGGATTGCAGGATGGTTTCGCGAATAGTTTCGAGGTTCTTATGAAAAAGAATCACCAAAACTCCACGGCTGTCAGCGACATCCGACTTTTCAAAACCTCCTGATACCCCACTGTTTTCAAAGGCTGTATAGTCAGGTCCATAATCGGTAAACTTCCATCCAAAGCAGGAGGTGTAAAAGGTCTTTATAACTTTCAGATCAGGTGCCCTGAATTCAATATAGTCAATGTGGTTCTCTGTCATAGTTACATTATTAGTATGGATTTAATCCCGGTTACTGCGCAACGCCGTATGGCTTTAATCCACTTCTCGAAAGACCAGTTCGACCCCGTTGGGATTGGTCAGGGTAAGACGTCTGTCCCCGAATTTATAGTGAGTCGTACTTTGGGGTTTTTAAGGAATTCCGCCTCCAGCCCGCCCGGACACATTTTGCGGGTGGTAGGTATATCGCCGAATCGCAGGAGTCCCGGTTCAAAAAAAAGGGAACCCCGCATCTGGTTGCACGAGGCAGAACCCATGAATTTGGCGTTTTGGCTATCAATTTCCAAATAGGGTCGTTCAAGGCCTTCCATTATGGAATCCTCCTCCCCTGTCATGAGGGGAATGCCGTCAGTACTGATATCCAGGGTCCAGTCCGGGGAAATCCCAGAGGCCATAAAGTAGTATTCATTCACATTTAGAGCCTTTAAGGGAGTTGAGGCTTCAGAGCCCCCGGATTCGGGGACAGAAGCGGGACCAGGGAACGCTGCTTTTTTGGCTTGTTTTTTTGAGGAACACCCAGTCAAAGCAAAAA
>NZ_JBAVZJ010000392.1:0-1611 GCF_049588695.1 Robiginitalea sp. | reverse complement strand
GGCCAGGGTCGATTCCCTGGAATACAGGGAGATTTCCAGACTCTCATTTGTGGATTACTGCAGGCGCGCAGGCGAGGGAGATGAAGAAATGTATAAAACCGCCACCTTATGAAATCTTTTGAAGAATATATTACCGGGGCAGAACAACTTTTGCAGTCCAACAGGCCTGAAGAAGCCCTTGCAGACTTTGAAAGTGCCCTTAAAGTAGTGCCAACCACGCTCTGGAAGATGCAGATCGGCAATACAATAGCCAGGATCAGGGAACTCACTGGAAACCGCGAAGGAGCAACCGCTCAGTTTTTAGAAGTTCTGGAGGTGCCGGAATCAGAAGTGCCCGAGGTTCGGGAACAACGGGCTTTGTCGTTGAATAACCTGGGCCGGCTTTCACTGCCCCAGGACCCGAAAACTGCCATCGGGTATTTCGATCAGTCGATTGACAGTTATACTACCCTCTCTGAGATCGACGGTCGTTTTTTCAGCCACCTCGCGCATTCGTTTATGGCCCGGGGAGAGGCCTATTACCTCAGAAAGAAATACTGGTATTCCAAAAAGGATTACAAGGCTGCCCTGGATTTAAACAGGCGGCATGCAAAAACGCTGGATGCGGATATGGAGGCTATGGCGCACTATCAGCTCGGAGCTATTTATTCGGATGAATTCAATGCGTATGACGCCCAGTCCAATTATCAAAAAGCGCTGGATCGCTACGAGACCGGGGCCGTCGAAAACCCCAAGAAATACCGACCCCTTGTAGCTGCCTGTCAGAATAACCTGGCCGTTTCCCATCTCCAACTCGAGGAATACGACAAGGCCGCTTCCCATTACCGGAAAACGCTGGAAGAGTACCAATGGCTCTGCCAGGAAAAGCCCGAAACCTTTTTACCGTATCTCGCCGGTACATACTCCAGTTTGGGGATTCTTTATGCGGACAAAATGAACCGGTATTCTGAAGCCCTACTGGCAGGTCAAAAGGCCATTGCCCTTTATGAAAACTTATCTGAAACGAGTCCGGATAAATTCCGTCATTACCTGGCTACAGCCTATCACAACTCCGGAATCTATGCCCTCGAAACCCCTGAATGGAAGAATGCGGCCTCAGACCTGCTAAAGGCTTTTGAATTGAGAAAGCAGTTGGCCAACAGGGAGATGCAAGCCTTTGGAGCAGACTATTGTGTAACGGCACTCAATATCCTGGAATTTTACCAGCGCAAGCTGGAAGTGGATAAAGACATTGAGTTTCGGATTAAGGGACTCGAGCTGCTCGAGGAAATGGAACCCGTACTCAGATCCCTCCATGAGAGTCCTTCCGCGACCAATATGAAAAACGATTTTGACTTTTTCAAAACGTACTTTCAGGGAATCGATGCGGAGGAGATACAGATTCTCGGAATCCTTGAAAATATACGGCTGTGGGACCAGGAAATTGACAGTACCCTGGACCTGAAAGATAAGGCTGCTTTTCAACGGCAGATACTTACAAGTCTTGATGATTTTTTCGTGACTTACCCGGATAATAAACCCCTGCGTAAAACGCTTGTCCTGGCCCTGAATAATATGGGGTGGCTTTTTCTTTGCGAAGGAAATACAAAAGAGGCCCGGAAATTACTACAT
>NZ_JBAVZJ010000391.1:0-2730 GCF_049588695.1 Robiginitalea sp. | reverse complement strand
TCATACCCTAGCTTTTTTAAGATCAGAAAGAGAACCTTAAAATGATAATCCTGTTCGTTCCCAACCGTGTAGACCATCCCGGTAATGTCAGGATAATCGGTGACCCGCTGTATGGCCGTACCTATATCCTGTGTCATATATACAGCTGTTCCATCCGCCCTAAGCACAATTTTCTCGTCCAGCCCATCTTCCGTTAGGTCAATCCAAACGCTCCCATCCTCTTTTTTAAAGAAAACCCCTTTTTCAAGGCCTTCCTCTACAATGTCCTTTCCGAGCAAATAGGTGTCACTTTCGTAGTACAACGTGTCAAAATCAACACCAAGATCTTTGTAAGTGCGCTCAAAACCGTCGTATACCCAACCGTTCATCATCTTCCATAAAGCAACCACTTCAGGATCCCCGGCCTCCCAGCGCCTCAATAACTCCTGGGCTTCTTTTAAACTGGGCGCTTCCTTTTCTGCCTCTGCCTCGGGCATGCCTTCGGCCACGAGGCTCAGAACTTCATCTTTATAGGCATTGTTGTAAGCCACGTAGTAACTGCCCACGAGCTTATCGCCTTTCAAACCACTTCGCCCGGGGGTCTCCCCTTTGCCATAGCGCTTCCAGGCAAGCATGCTTTTACAAATATGAATGCCCCTGTCATTGACGATCTGTGTCTTATAAACCTTATTACCGGCGGCTTTGAGGATCTCAGAGACTGAGTACCCAAGCAGGATATTGCGAATATGACCAAGGTGCAGGGGTTTATTGGTATTGGGGGAGGAATACTCAACCATCACCACCCCTTTGGATTCGGGTTCCTGATAGCCATAGGTCTCCTTGGAGCGGATGTCGTTAAAGAAATTAAGGTAATAGGTATCACTGATCTCCAGATTCAGGAACCCCTTGATGGTATTATAACCACTCACTTCGCCCAACCTGGATTTGAGGTACTTGCCAATGGCATTTCCAATTTCTACAGGGTTGCCTTTTAACTGACGTAACATCGGGAAAACCACTACCGTCACATCCCCTACAAATTCCTTGCGGGTCGGCTGCAATTCCACAGTTTCCAGTGCGGATCCGTACAGGGTTTGAACCCCTTCTTTTACCGTTTGAATCAGGAGATTTTCCAGGTGCATAAACCGTCGTTTAAAGGTGCAAAACTAAACAATTTTAGGGCACCGTCACAGGTTTCAGGGATTGGTTCGAAATGGCTAACTTTACTATAAAAAGCTATGCAAATGAGATTCTCAGGTATTAAAACCTACCGTCCTGGGCTGCAGCACCCTAAAGCCAATAGAGATGCTTGTTAATGTTTCGTACAACAACCCGGAACTCAGGCGCAAAATAGAGGATCTGGTCGGAAAACCATTTACCCTAAGGGAGCGATGGGAACTTAAAGGAATCGGGTCGCCAAAACTTATAATAACCGGATCCAGCGTAGAGATCCACAACCTTTTGATACTGGATAATAATCGGGATAGCTGTAATATTGAATTGCGACCCAAAGGGATTATTGTCCGTTTCAGGTCATTGTTGGAGACCTATGGGCTTATCATCCCCTATTATAAACTGACCCTCTACAAAGGAGATATAGGCGTGTACTCGGTCCACGTAGACAATCATTTTATCCGGGTTCAGGCAGATACAAAAGCCATCCAGAAGTTTTTTGTGAGGCTTTTGGGATATAAGGCAGATCAGACACCCGAAGGCCCTCCTAACCTCTAGTGCTTATGGCAGAACATTCATCAGAAAATCGCCCTTTAAAAATTTTGCTTACCGGAGCCAACGGATACATCGGGATGCGGTTGTTACCACAACTGTTACGGCAAGGGCATCACTTGGTCTGCGCTGTTAGGGATGCGAAACGCCTGTCGGTTGATGCGGAGACCCGGAATAAAATCGAAATTGTTGAAGTAGACTTTTTAAATGATCCGCGGGAAGGGGTTTTTACCCCGGACTACGATGTGGTGTATTACCTGATCCACTCGATGAGTTCTTCGACCACTGATTTTGACAAAAGGGAAGCCCAGTCTGCTCAAAATTTCAATATTTATATGAAACAAGCGCGACCCACCCAGGTGATATACCTCAGTGGTATCGTGAACAACGACAAATTATCCAAACACCTCAGCTCCCGGAAAAAGGTCGAAGAAATCCTCTACAAAGGACCATTTGCACTGACCGTGCTCCGGGCCGGTATTATTGTAGGTTCGGGCAGTTCATCGTTTGAGATTATCCGGGACCTGTGCGAAAAACTCCCCCTTATGATTACTCCGAAATGGGCGCTCACCCGGACCCAGCCTATTGCGATCCGCGATGTGATTCAGTTCCTGACCGGGGTATTGGGGCGTGCCGATACGTACAATCAGTCTTTCGATATTGGCGGACCCGATATTCTCACCTATAAAGATATGCTCAAACGCTATGCAAAAGTCAGGGGTTTCCGAAACTGGATCCTGACTGTTCCGGTAATGACACCTAAACTATCCTCCTACTGGCTGTATTTTGTCACCTCCACTTCGTACAAACTCGCAATCAACCTGGTCGACAGTATGAAAATGGAAGTTGTGGCACAGGATAACAAACTGCAGGAGCTGCTGGGAATTAAAACCCACACGTATGAAGAGGCCATTGATATGGCCTTCGAAAAAATCGAACAGAACCTGGTGGTCAGTAGCTGGAAAGACAGTATGGTCAGCGGCCGCTTTAACCAGAACCTGGAACAGTATATTCAGGTTCCCAAAT
>NZ_JBAVZJ010000390.1:0-2142 GCF_049588695.1 Robiginitalea sp. | reverse complement strand
TTCTTAAACTGGCCGTAGTTGCTATTTTGCTCATCCCCCTGCAGACCAGTTTTGAGGAATACCTCTTCCGCGGTCATATGATGCAGGGACTGGGGATCATTTTTAAGAACAAATGGGTGCCCTTGCTGGTGACCTCGGCAATATTCGGGCTGATGCATTTGGGAAATCCGGAAGTGGGAAAACTGGGCCCGGGCATTATGGTTTTTTACATAGGTACAGGGCTTTTTCTGGGGATTATAACCCTGATGGACGAAGGGATGGAATTGGCCCTGGGGTTTCACGCTGCCAATAATTTGGTGACCGCACTTTTGGTTACGGCAGACTGGACCGCCTTCCAGACCGATTCCATTCTAAAGGATGTCGCAGAGCCCGGACTGAGTTGGGATGCTTATATTCCTATTTTTGTAATCTTTCCACTCCTGTTGTATTTTTTTGGCAGGAAGTACGGCTGGACGAATTGGAAGGAGCGCCTGACTGGCAGGGTCTTATCCCAGGAGGAAGCCCGTAAACTTTTAAAAGAAGATACATCATGGTAACTGAATTCAATACTGCATTTTCATTTAATGGCCTGCCCATAGCCTATGCCGATTTGAGTGAGGTGGCCTATAGCCTGGTGAAGGAAGGGGATCCCTATGAAAGGGAGATCGGCGATTTTTTACTGGATTGGATTTCGGAGTCTGAACACATCCTGCAACGAACCTCGGGTTCTACGGGGTCTCCGAAGGAGATACATTTATCTAAAAAGGCCATGGTCAAAAGCGCATTGCTCACTGGGGGTTTTCTGGATCTGGGAGAAGGAACAAGGACTCTCTTGTGCTTGCCTGTGAGCAGTATTGCCGGAAAAATGATGCTGGTTCGCGCTTTAACGCTCGGATGGGAGTTGACCGTTGTGGCGCCGGAGCGGACTCCGCTGTGGTCGGTGACGGAGGATTTCGATTTTGCAGCCATGGTGCCTATGCAACTTCAGGCGTCCCTCAAAGATATCGACCGGGTGGGGAAAGTTCTTGTAGGAGGAGCCCCGGTTTCCAAAGAATTGCGAGAAGCGCTTGTTGGAAAAAATACGATCGTCTATGAAAGCTACGGCATGAGTGAAACCGCGAGCCATATCGCTTTGCGAAAACTCAATCCGCCCGAAAATGAGGATTCCCCCGGGGAGGCGCCTGCGTTTCAGGCCTTGCCGGGAATAACACTTGAGCAGGATAAAAACGACTGTCTGGTAGTTTACGTTCCATTCCTCTCCAAAGACCCCATTCAAACGAACGACCTGGTTTCCATGCAGGATGCCCAGAGCTTTTACTGGCTGGGGAGGGCCGACCATATTGTAAATTCGGGAGGGGTGAAACTGGTACCCGAACTCCTGGAGACCCGCCTCGAGCCTATTCTTAACAGACGATTTTTCCTCACGGGAATTCCCGATACGGTCTTGGGGGAAAAACTGGTATTGGTCGCTGAGGGAAAACCTGATGAAGAACTCATGGCAAAGGTTCAGGAATCTGGTCTACTGGAGAAGTACGAAGTGCCCAAAGCTGTATATTTTTTGGAAACTTTTAAGGAGGGGAAATCCGGTAAAATCCAGCGCCCTGAAATACTACGCGAATTGTTTAAAGGCGAATAGATGATAAAAAATATAATATTTGTTATTGCCCTGTTCTGGAGTCTTCTAGGGATTTCTCAGGGTGTATTGCCCGAAGTACAAAGGGCAAAGGTCGTTGATGAACTCCTGAAAGAACGCCTGGATTCCCTTCTACCGGTGCTGATGGACCGGGCGGGAATTGATATGTGGGTGCTCATCTCCAGGGAGTACAACGAGGATCCTGTGCTGAGGACTATGCTGCCGGCCACCTGGCTCAATGCGCGAAGGAGGACCATTCTGCTCTTCTACAGGGATACCTCAAAAGGCACCATCGATAAACTCGCCGTCGCCCGTTACAATATTGGCGAAAGTATTGCATCCGCATGGGATAAAGAGCAGGAACCCGACCAATGGACCCGTTTGATGGACCTGATCTCAGAGCGGAATCCCTCGAAAATTGGTCTGAACTACTCCCGGGATCACAATATAGCGGATGGTTTGGATAAAACGGATTACGATTTGTTTATGGAATACCTTCCATCCAAATATAGAAGCAGGGTCGTCTCGGC
>NZ_JBAVZJ010000389.1:0-2238 GCF_049588695.1 Robiginitalea sp. | reverse complement strand
CGGCGTATATACAGAACGGTGACCTATGGCTTGCTGACTTCCCTTCCAAACAGAATCGCCAGCTCACCGAGATCGGCATCGCCAGTCTCTCGAGCTTACAGAAGGGGCGCTATAGCCGACCGGAACGTGAAATCGGTCCAGGCATCTGGAGTGGGCCAACCTACAAGTGGTCCCCGGATGGCAAGACAATTGTGTTTCATGCCGTTGACCGACGCGAGATGCGAAAGGTGCCGTTCCCGGATTACCTCGCTGCCGAAACCAATCCCAACGAAGTACGCCGAAGTTACCCGGGCGATCCAAATGAGATTCGCAGGGTTGGCTTGCTAGATGTAGAAAGCGGTAACATTACGTATCTCGATTTGCCGGACCCGCAAGCGAACCAGGTCATCGATTTCAACTGGTCACCGGGTGGTGCTCTACTGGTTGATACCGCATCCGACACGGCGGTTGAACGAAAGTTGTTCGTCGTTGCACCCGGGGAAAGCCAACTGCGCGAGATTTGGCGAGGTGTTCGAGAGAGTCGCATGTACACATCGTTTGGATCTACCTGGCATCCGGATGGGCAGCAGGTCGTTTTCTTAAGTGATATGGGTGATCGCTACGGCCTTTATACGATCGATGCCTCACCGTCCAGGGATCGTCCGCAGCTCCTGACAGATCCGTCCTACGATGTGCTGTCTGCCCCAAGTATTGCTGGTGATGCACTGTTTTATGCAGGCAACGGCGTTAATCCGTACGAACAACACGTGTATCGCCTGAACATGTCCGGTGGCGATCCCGAGCAGGTGACGCGTCTTTCGGGCCGGAACGTTGGCTACCCCTCACCGGATGGCCGGCACCTGGTGTTCATGCACAGCAACGACACATCACCGCCCGAGCTTTACGTTGTAAGCAGCGAGGGTGGTGACGCTACGCGAGTAACCCACTCACCGTTGCCCGCCTTCACGGAGCGAACCTGGGCGGCTGCGGAATACGTGAGTTTCCCCAGTCTTGTAGATGACTACACGCTGCATGCCCGGATTCTGAAACCTACCAACATGCAGCCCGGCACGAAGTATCCCGTGTTGTTTGGGCCCGTGTATTCGAATACAGCGAGGAACCGCTGGGCCGGTAACTACAGCCTCGTACAGCATCTGTTGGCCAGGAAGGGCTATATTATCGTGCAGGTGGATTCACGGGGTAGCAACGGTTATGGCCGGGCATTCCGTGAAGAGTTCCTGCTGGGCTTTGCCGACCAGGACATTGAGGATTATGCGAGTGCCGTTGCCTACATGGAGTCACTGGCTTATGTCGATCCCGATCGCATCGGTATCTGGGGCAGCAGTTACGGTGGTACACTCTCCGTTTATTCGTTGTTGATGAAGCCTGGTTTATTCCAGGTGGGTGTTGCTGCAGCAGCGGCTGTTGACCCGGTTTTCTTTGGCACGGACGACGTCGCGATTGTTCGTAGCCCACAGGAACATCCCGAGATCTTCGAAAGAAAAGCCCTCAACTATGCGGCGAATCTTGAGGATAAACTCCTGTTCATCCACGGCATCCAGGACCATGTGGTACCATTCAAGACGACGGCCGTGTTAGCTGAAGAACTGATTAAACAGGGTAAGGACTTCGACTTTGCGTTTGCACCGGGTGCGACGCATGGATGGAGCCGTGAGCGGAATTACAATCGCTACCTGTTTGGTAAGATAATCGAATACTTTGACCGACACCTGGCCGTGCCGTCTGAGTAGATGTTTGCAGGTGTCAAACCATAGCCAGGGCCGTTGTCCTTCATTGTCTCAAGCTGTAACAACTCAATATTTTAGTACTCAATATAAAGAGATAATAAAGGATAAACTCAATATTGTAACCAAATGAGAACGAGTTTCTTTTTACTTTTTATATGCTTTGGACTTCATGTTTTCAGTCAGAATACAAGTGATAGTCGTCTTGATAAATATCTGCGAAAGAAGGCCAATAAGATGGGACTGATCGGGATGCAGGCTAGTTTTGTTACGGATACCTACATCTGGCAGGGGAACTATGGGATAAAAGAATACAAGACCAAAGATCCTGTCGATTCGAATACGTTGTTTATGATTGCTTCTTGTTCGAAACCAGTCACAGCCTTGGGTATCTTAAAACTACAGGAAGCTGGGGAATTAGGTCTCGATGATCCTATTAATAAACACCTTCCATTTCATGTAGCAAACCCCAACTTCCCGGATGAGGTGATTACCATTCGAATGTTGCTTACGC
>NZ_JBAVZJ010000388.1:0-2105 GCF_049588695.1 Robiginitalea sp. | reverse complement strand
CCGGAAGACCAGTTGGTCTTAACCTCCATTAATTCAGTTCAAAATGCAAATACGCACAGCCTTACCGCGACCCTGACCATGCAAAGGCTTTACGACCAGCTTGGCCTTAAAAAAACAGGGGGTAAGGCCACCAACCAGATCGCAGCTCCGAGGGGCAGACCGGGCGATCCAAACGAAGAAGGAGCGGCAAAACCCCCTAAGAAGACCTCCAAACTGGCCAATATAGGAATCGATATTCTTACAATGGTGAAGCGGTTAAACATCAATTACCTGGAGAATAATGGCTCTGTACTCCCGGGTTATACACAGTCTGTGGGCTTTATTGGAACCACAAAACCCACCCTTGGCTTTGTATTCGGAAGCCAGGCCGATGTCCGCTTCGAGGCTGCCCGAAAAGGATGGTTGACCGATTTTCAGGAATTCAACCAGCAGTTTATCCGACGTACAAACAAACAACTCAGCCTTACCGCTACGGCCCTTCCTGTTCCCGAATTGACCATTGACCTGCTGGCAGAACGACAATTTTCAAGTTCCAGGAGGGAGAATTTCCGTATTGAAGATGGGGATTATATCGCTCTCACGCCCAACACGTTTGGCACCTTCAGTATTTCGACGATCATGATTGGGACCGCCTTTTCGAGCAGCGATGAATTTGATTCTGCAACTTTTGAGACCTTTAAGGATAACAGGCTCGCAGTGGCCAACAGGTTACAGGCTGAAGGCAACCTGCCGGATACCGGGAGGGATGAGGACGGGTTTCCGAATCTCTATGGGAAGACCAGTCAGGACGTCTTATTGCCTGCCTTTTTTGCGGCCTATACCGGAAAAGATCCGGAGAAGGTCAACCTCGGCGCTTTCCGGGATATTCCCTTGCCGAACTGGAACATTAAATACACCGGGCTGATGAAGAACAAATGGTTCCGGAAAAAATTCAAGCGCTTTTCGCTCAGCCATGGATATCGGGCTGCTTATAGCATTAATTCTTTCCAGACCAACCTGGAAAGGGATCAGCTGATCGGCACAGGGGAGGATCCCATCAATCCGGAAACGGGAGACCTCCTACCGGAGAATATCATCAATAATGTGGTCCTGAACGATGCGTTTAACCCCCTGATCCGGGTGGATTTCGAGATGCAGAACAGCCTGAGCGTGTTGGCAGAAGTACGCACAGACCGGGCCCTTTCCATGTCTTTTGACAACAACCTGCTCACAGAAATCAATGGAAAGGAATACTCTGTCGGGCTCGGGTACCGCATTCGGGATGTCAATTTTGTCACGCGTATTGGGGGGGAGCGGACCCGGCTCAAAGGAGATCTCAATTTTAAAGCAGACGTGAGTCTGCGCGACAACATTACCATAATCAGGAATCTGGATCTGGACAACAACCAGGTAACCTCCGGACAGAACCTGTTATCGATTAAGTTTACAGTGGATTACGCCCTCACCAAAAGTCTCAACGCCCTGTTTTTTTACGACCACAACTTCTCACAGTTTGCCGTTTCTACGGCTTTCCCGCAAACTACAATCAATACCGGGTTTACCCTGAGGTATAATTTTGGAAATTAGGAAATGGCCCCTTTTTTGGAAAAGAATCCTGGGCCCGGAGCACGGCCCATCCGCTTTTTTACCTTCAGAGTTGGCACGTACGGGATGAAAAACTACATTTGTCAGGCGAGCTAAATTTCAATATAAGATGAACGTACCTGCCGAACTGAAGTATACCAAGGACCACGAATGGATTAAGATAGATGGCGACACCGCCACTATTGGAATTACAGATTTTGCCCAGGGAGAACTGGGGGATATCGTTTATGTGGAAGTTGAAACCGTAGATGAAACCCTGGAACGGGAAGAAGTCTTTGGAACCGTTGAGGCGGTAAAGACCGTCTCAGACCTCTTTTTGCCCGTAAGTGGCGAAATTCTAGAATTCAACGAGGATTTAGAAGCGGAGCCTGAAAAAGTCAACGAGGACCCTTATGGTGCAGGGTGGATGGTCCGGGTTAAAATGTCCGATATTTCCGAGGTAGAAGACCTCCTCGATGCCGAGGCCTATACAGAGTTGATCGGTGGCTGAAAACAAGTGGTGGACCTTCCTGTTTTTTCTC
>NZ_JBAVZJ010000387.1:0-1997 GCF_049588695.1 Robiginitalea sp. | reverse complement strand
CCGAATCTACCGATACTGCAGCCTTTTCCTGCCCAAGTTTGTCGAACTGCTTCTCGAAGGGGCGCTTTCCGAAAATCCGCTCCAGATCTTCTTTAAAGATAACTTCTTTTTCCAAAAGTAAATCAGCGAGGATTTCCAGTTTATCTTTGTTGTCCTCAAGAACCTGAATGGCACGTACGTACTGTTCTTCGATTAACTTTGAAATTTCCATGTCGATTTTCTGGGCGGTCTCTTCGCTATACGGCTTGGTAAATCCGTATTCGGACTGTCCGGAATCGTAATAAGTGACATTGCCAATCTCCTCATTCAAACCGTAAATAGTAACCATAGCCCTGGCCTGCTTCGTGACTTTTTCCAGATCGCTAAGTGCACCGGTGGAGATCTTATCAAAGATTACGCGTTCTGCTGCACGACCGCCGAGGGTAGCACACATCTCATCTTTCATTTGCTCGGGGCGCACCAGAAGGCGTTCCTCCGGAAGGTACCATGCGGCCCCCAGGGACTGACCCCTTGGTACAATGGTCACTTTTACCAGGGGTGCCGCATGTTCGAGCATCCAGCTGACCGTCGCATGTCCTGCTTCGTGATAGGCAATGGTCTTTTTCTCATCAGGAGTGATAATCTTGTTCTTTTTCTCCAGGCCACCGACGATCCGATCCACCGCATCGAGAAAATCCTGTTTAGTTACGGCCTTCTTTTCCTTACGAGCCGCAATCAAAGCCGCTTCGTTACACACATTGGCGATATCCGCTCCGGAGAATCCGGGTGTTTGCCTCGACAGGAAATCCAGATCCAGGGTTTCCGCGGTTTTTATAGGGCGCAGGTGAACTTCAAAGATTTCTTTGCGTTCGCGAATATCGGGGAGATCTACGTATATCAGACGGTCAAAACGACCGGCGCGCATCAGGGCCTTGTCCAGGACATCCGCGCGGTTTGTCGCCGCCAGAACAATTACATTGGTATTGCTGCCAAAACCGTCCATCTCTGTCAGCAGCTGGTTCAGGGTGTTTTCCCGTTCGTCATTTGATCCGGTAAAATTATTTTTACCTCGGGCGCGCCCGATGGCATCGATCTCATCGATAAAGATGATAGAAGGAGATTTATCCTTAGCCTGCTTAAACAGGTCCCGGACCCTGGAGGCACCAACCCCCACAAACATCTCGACAAAATCAGAGCCCGAAAGGGAGAAGAACGGTACTTTGGCTTCTCCGGCCACTGCTTTAGCCAGGAGCGTTTTACCGGTTCCGGGAGGGCCCACAAGCAGGGCACCTTTAGGGATTTTCCCCCCCAGGGAGGTATATTTATCCGGATGCTTCAGGAATTCCACGATTTCTTCTACCTCTTCTTTTGCGCCTTCCAGGCCGGCCACATCTTTAAATGAAGTCCGGGTGTCTGTTTTTTCGTCGAAGAGTTTTGCCTTGGATTTTCCAATATTAAAAATCTGTCCTCCTGCACCCCCGGCCCCACCGCCGGACATCCGCCGCATGAGGTAGATCCAGATTCCGATAATCAGGACAAAGGGAAGGAGGGTAAAGAGGAGCTCCATAAGCACATTGGACTCCGTATCGTAATCCACCACGGTATCCAGGTTATTCTCCTGCTTTATAGTCTTTATTTCGTTTTCAAAATTCTGCAAGTCCCCGTAGTCGAGCACGTATTGCGGAACACTTCCTGAGGTCAGTGAAAATGGCTTGTTGGCCACATCTTTATGCACATCTTTGGCCAGGGCTTCCTGGGTCAGAAAAACTTTCGCCTGACGCGCATTTGTGATGATCAGAATTTTATCGATATCCCCATTTCTGAGAAACTCCTGCAATTCCGAAGTTGTCGTTTTGCTGGTGGGAGAAAAACTCTCGCTTCCGATGAACTGGTAGCCGATCAAAAATAGTATGATAACACCGTAGATCCACCAGGAGCTAAAACGGGGTTTTTTCTGTGGGGTATTATTATCTTTTGCCATTGGATTTTTTACTAGTTAAAGCTGCTTTCTACGAGGG
>NZ_JBAVZJ010000386.1:0-7362 GCF_049588695.1 Robiginitalea sp. | reverse complement strand
GTTCTGAAGGGAAGTTCCCAGAACCGTCACCATGGTGCCCTCATAAACCGAGAGGCCGTTGCCCTCAAAGTCCGCCTTACTGAGCTCATTTTTAAAAGGATAATTGTCAGCCGTTCCTTCAAAAATGTGGGCAGAGGGAATCATAAGGTCCCCCTTTTTACCTGTCAGGATTCCAGCCTTGCCCATAATCGAGATCGATATGACGTTCAGGTACTGAGCCTCTTCTTTCCCTTTATACGGCTTCAGCAATTCATCGATACACTCATAGGCCTGCTCCCCGAAGGCGTAATCCATCACCAGGATCACCGGAGCGTTTGAGGGCTCGTCGCCTGGGATATCATAACAGCAGGCATCCATGGTCAATCGGGCCAAATCAAAAATCTGAACATCGATGTTCGCACCTGAGGTATCGTCGATAAAGTGCATTCCGTTTTTCACGGCCATGGCCAGCACCTTATCCTGTAACTTTCCGTTGTCCTGGGCGCTGAGCGCCTCAAAAATCTCCAGGGACTGTCCTTTGGGGAATTCCTTTTTTAGGGCGCTGCTCGCGAAAAGGGTATTCAATACGCTGTGCATATTGGAACTAATCACATGTATCGGGCGCTCCAGAAGTCCGTGCTTGTCCAGGGCCGTCTTGATCGTATTGGCCCAGCGCTCCCCGTGTATGTGATGGCCCAATCCCTCACGCAATAAGGCGCTGAAGGTTATAGTGCGTTTATCGCCGGTCGTTTCTTCGTCTATGGCCTGTTTGCCCAGCCAATAAATAATCCTGAGGAAGCGCTCGGGGTCTTTTTTAGTGGCGAATTTTGCATACACCGCCTGAATCTCCACAAAAGAGCGGCTTAAAATATTAGCCGCATGCGTAATGGCGATTTCTCGTTCAGACACGGAGAGTTTCCCTTTCTGATAGGCTGCTTCCAGTTTCTGCCAATCGCGGATGGTGGCACCCGTATCGCCGACAAGTACTCTTTTTCCGATCTTACCCGATTCTATAAAAAGAAACGTCAGGTGTGTTAGAATGTCGTAAATATCTGACCGCCCGCGGGTAATCTCAATATTCATTTGATCCTTGTCAATGCGATAGCAATTCCTTCGGCGTTTTGGGGGGACAATAGGTTTGAAGTGGGAGCTCCCGTAGCCCTCATCCGCGGTCAAATTGATATACTTACACTGTTCTATCCCCTCGGGGAGCCGCTCCAGGACATAAATCAGTCCTTCCAGTTCAGCCTTATCCTCGGCAATTGTTCCATAAATTTCAGGGCGAAGCTGGAGCAGGGCGTTGCGCAGGGTTTCACCGGAAACCCCCATGGGTTTGTAGAAGCCGCGGTTAAAAAGGTGGCGCATGGTGATGTACATGCGCTCAATGGCATTTGTCGATTCCTGTGCTCGGGTTGCCTCCATGAAAACAAATGTACCGCAAAAGTACATTTTAATTTGAGTTAACCGTATTTCAAGAGGGCACGAATCTCCCGATCTCAGGGAGGTCTGAAAGAAGTAGCGCAGGTGCTTTAGACTGTATAGGCATAAAGTGCATCTGCGAGATCGCGGTCATTGGAAAGGCGTTTTACTTTGTTCTGCCCGCCCAATTTTCCTATGGATTTCATATACTGCTGAAATCCGCCCTTTTGAATTTGGGTAAGGCGCAACTGTTGAAGTATTTTTCCTTCGATAAGGTCAAAATAATAACTGTTCTGCTCTTGTAAGCTACGGTCTAAAACAGCCGTAAATTCCTCCATATCCGAAGGAGCCTCTTCAAATTCAACAAACCATTCGTGGTAAGGGAGCTCTCCCTCCGCAGTCTGAATTTGGGGAGCCACAGTGAATTCATTCACACGAGCCCCCGACTGCCGTATGGCCTCTTCCATGGCGTACTCCACCTCCTTGGCGATGACGTGCTCCCCAAAAGCCGAAATAAAATGCTTTATGCGTCCGGTGACAATTACCCGGTAGGGTTCCAGGGAGGTAAACTGAACCGTGTCTCCCAGATTATAACCCCAGAGTCCGGCATTTGTAGAAATCACCATGGCGTAATTCACGCCCAGTTCCACCTCCCCGATTGTCAGGCGCCTGGGGGATTCTTCATAAAAAGTATCCGCGGGTATAAATTCATAAAAAATTCCTGCGTCGAGTAAGAGGAGAAGTCCGCGGTCCTTCCACTGGTCCTGGTAGGCGAAAAAGCCTTCGCTGGCAGGAAATAATTCAATGCTGTCCACCTTCCGGCCGATCAGGCTCTCGAATTTACTCCGGTACGGTTCGTAATTCACGCCTCCGTAAATAAACAACTGGAGGTTGGGAAATATAATACTTATTGGTTTTTTTTCTTTTTCCTTAAGTTTTTCAAAGTACATCTGAACCCAGGAAGGGATGCCGGCGATGACCGTCATGTCTTCGGAAACGGTTTCCTCCACCACTTTTTCCACCTTGGTTTCCCAATCCTCAATACAATTCGTCTCCCAGGAGGGTAGCCGGTTTTTTTGAAGGTAGCCGGGTACATAATGCGCCGATATTCCGGAGAGTCGACCCACTTTTATACCATTCTTCTCATCGAGAATCGGACTGCCCTGAAGAAAAATCATCTTTCCATTTACAAAATCTACATTTCCGGTTTTGTGAATGTAGTTGAGAATGGCATTTCTGGAGGCCCTTACCTGTTCCTTAATGGATTCGCTGGTTATGGGGATGTATTTGGCTCCAGAGGTAGTCCCGGAGGTCTTGGCAAAATACAATGGTTTTCCGGGCCATAGGACATCATCTTCACCCTGGAATATACGCTCCACATAAATTTTGAGCGTTTCATAATCCCGAACAGGTACACGGGATGAGAAATCAGAGTAACTTTTGATCTCTGAAAAGCCGTGTTCCTTCCCAAAGCCTGTACCTCTTCCTTTCGCAATGAGTTGGTCAAAGGTGCGCTGCTGAGCCTCTAAAGGATTATCGGCCCACTTGCGTGTTTTCTGATGCACCCACCGTGCCAGAAAGCGTGCTCCCAGGGCTTTTAGTGACATCATATTCAATTAAAATCAACGTAATTCTCCGGATTAACAGGATTTCCGTCCTTCCACAGTTCAAAATGCAAATGCGGCCCTGTGGTAAGCTCCCCCGTATTTCCCACGGTCGCAATCACCTCTCCGGCACGAACAATATTTCCCTGGACCTTTGTGAGTGATCCATTGTGCTTGTATACGGATATCAAATCCTGGTTGTGTTCCAGAATGACTACATAACCCGTCGAAGCCGTCCATTCTGCAAAGATAACGCGCCCGGTAGCAACCGCCTTAACAGGGGTATCCTTAACGGCGACTATGTCGATGGCAAAATGCTTTAAATCTGGATCGTAGGGCTGGGAAACGGTGCCGCTCAAGGGTGTGTATAAGAGAATACTGCCGTCAAATGTGGGTTGCTCAAAAAGGTTATAACGGTCTTCAAGGGCGACTTCAGCCCTTAAAATGCTATCCTCCCGAATCGGGCTTAAATTCAATTGGGACGGATCGAGTTTAATGCTCTCAAAAACAGAGTCGGGATTGATCTGGGAAGTTTCAATATCCCCTCGAAGGACCTTTCGGATGTTTTCTAAATACTGATTGGTATAATTTAGGGCGTTGACCAGAGAATCTGTCTTGTAGGTAAGTTCCGTAGCTTGTCTTTTAAGTGCCGTGGAAGAGTAACCGGGAATGTATTCCCGCAGCGGTGTAAATGCAATCAGCAAGGTGGTAAAGCCAATAAGAGCAATAATAAGCAAGGTGCCGGTAACAAAGACATTCAACCGACTCAACTTGAATGAAATTTTTTCCTCAAAGGTACTTTCGTTCAGAATTACAAGCCGATACTTATGCAGAAGCTTACGCTTGAGTTCTTTTCTCTTTTTTTTCTGCTCCATGAGTATCCCTCCATGCGCCTTTAAATCGGGACTCGCTTCAACTTTATCCCGATGGGGCTATTATTTCAAGGCCCTGGAAGCCTTATTTTCGGATGTCTAAAATACACCTTATAGCACAATTACAAGATTTCTATCCTGTTTTTTACTACCTTTACAATCTTAAAAATGCTGTACAGATGAATGCACTCGGAATATTTTTAGTCATAGGGCCATGGCAGATCGCAGTGATTGTCGTTATCGTTCTGCTGCTTTTCGGTGGAAAAAAAATCCCGGAATTAATGCGGGGACTGGGTAGCGGAATCAAAGAGTTCAAAGACGCTTCCAGAGAAGATGATAAATTAGAAGAAAAACAGGAATAATCCTGTTCCAAATTAAAATGAAAAGGCATCCCAAGTGGATGCCTTTTTTGTTTCCTCTCTGTCTTTCAGATTCCACAACGCCTTGAGAACATGTAAATCAGGGAAGCCTCTCCAGGTTCACACTTACCCCATATCGGGCTTAGCAGCGTATTCCTGGCGTTTGACAACAAAAAATTAGCCGGCACTTTACATTGAGGTATTTTAGAAGTTCGAAATAAATTTCCTCAAATCACTGCGTCGTGAGAAGCTCTAAATACACTAAACGTTCTGTTCTTTTTTATGCCCTGCTACTCTTTCTTTCCACTCTGGCCGGGCCTGTAATCCATGCTCAGGACATAGGACTGGGCCTTGTAGCCGGTCAGGAGTTAGAAGATGAAGTCTCGGGTGTGGACACCTACCCGGTATCGAACCCGAAAGAAGATCTCTTGTGGCAAGAGCAGGCTGCCGACCTCGGCATTCCCATAGTGAGTTACTACCGGATGAAAGGGGTGGAAAAAGGATTTTACCCGGTAATAACTATTTTGGAATCTTCAAGGGGCGTTTCCAAACTTTACAAGAGGCTCCATCGCAATGGGTTGGATATTATTTCATTTGTTCATCCCGAAGATGAAAAACTCTATCTCTCCAATTCCCGTTTTGAATCCGGGGAAGAAGCCTTGCTGGCTGCACGGCAGGTAATCGAAGGAGGAAAAAACACCGTTGTTGAATTGTTGGTGGTGGAGAATGAGCCGATCGATCTGCTTGAACCCTTTGACCTTAAACAGAAAAGGGCTGTTTCTTCACCGGGCAACATCCCGGATTACACGGCCGATAATCTCAAATTTAATAGTGCCCCAAATGCTATCATTAAAAAAGCCGATCAGTATTTTGAGCGGATGTGGTATGCGGATGCAGCGGAATTGTACGAACTCGGATTAGAGCGAAATCCCGAAATTTCCAATCCTGCAATTATAGAGCGCGTCGCAGATGCGCATTACTTTAATTCAGACATGGAGCGCGCCAACTTCTGGTACGAAAAATTGTACGAGGGTGCAAGCAAGGAGTTGTCTGCCGAATATCTCTTCAAATACTCCCAATCCCTTAAAGGTTTAGGAAAGTACGGGCGGGCGAGGCGAATTCTCAAATTATACGACAAAAAGGTCGAAGGATCCCCTCTTGGGAGATACAGACAGCAGGAAATCCTGGAACGCGAGGCGACCCTGGACAACATACTGGACTCAGAAGAATTGTTTTCAGTTAAAAACCTGCAGATCAATTCTGAATATTCCGACTTTGCACCGACCTTCTACAAAGAAGACAAGATCGTCTATGCTTCTTCCCTGGACTCGGCGTTTTTTACAACACGTCGATATAAATGGAATGAGCAGCCTTACCTCGATCTGTATGTAGCAAAAATGAATGAAGAATCGGATGAGCTGAATTCCGCCGTTAAATTCTCCAAGAGCATCAACACAAAGTACCACGAGGCTGCAGTGGCCTTTTCTCCGGATCACAATACCATGTATTTTACCCGGAATAATTTTGGTAAAAAACTTCGAAGGGATATCAAGGGCGTAAACCACCTGAAGCTGTACCGGTCCCAGAAAGTAAATGGGGAGTGGTCAGAGGCCGAGGAACTACCGTTCAATGGAGAGGATTACTCCACGGGGCACCCTGCAGTAAGTCCGGATGGAAAGCAATTATACTTCGTATCGGACAGGCCGGGAAGTATGGGGGAAACAGATATTTTCACCGTAGATATTTACGAAGATGGAACGTATTCAATCCCTAAAAACCTCGGTACCCAGATCAATACCGAACAAAAAGAGATGTTTCCCTTTTTCACTGGCACTAAACTTTATTTCTCATCAGATGGTCATACAGGCTTAGGGGGGTTGGACGTTTTTCAAGCCGAATTTGATCAGGAAGAAGGCTTTCAGGATATCCAAAATATGGGGAAACCTATAAACAGTGGTAAAGATGATTTCTCCTTTATAGTCAGTGAAGAAACCCAAAAGGGCTATTTCGCTTCCAACAGAGAAGGCGGAAAAGGAGATGATGACCTCTATAGCTTTGAGCGCCTGTTTCCTGAAGAGGTTAATGAAAATGCGATTGCAGGTATTATCACGGACAAAATCACGGGAGACAGGCTGCCGGATGCCATGGTTGAACTCCTGGATGAAAACAACATCAGGCTGAAAGAAGTGATTTCGGATGCGGATGGTGGTTTCGTGTTTGAAGATCTCGACAGCCACAAAAAATATCACCTCCGAATTCAAAAAGACCTCTATGCTGAAAAAGACAAGTTCGTAGAGACTGAAGAGAATAATTTGGTCTACACGGATATTACCATGCGCAAACTCGAAGAGCTGGTCACCATAGAAGATGGTATCAAAAAGCTTAAAACGGAGATGATCTATTTTGATTTTGACAAGGACGCCGTACGAGAAGACGCTGCCCTCGAATTAGACAAGCTCGTTGCCGTAATGGAAGAATACCCCTCAATGGTGATTAAAATTGCTGCACATACCGACTCAAGGGGAGCCAAAGCATATAACCAACAGCTCTCCGATCGCAGGGCGAAAAGCACCCGAGATTACCTCATTAGCCAGGGAATTGACTCCGAACGCATCGAAAGTGCGATAGGTTATGGAGAGTCTCAATTGCTCAATGAGTGTGATGGAAGTGTGCGATGTGCTGGGGAGAAACACCAGCTCAACAGGAGGTCTGAATTCATTATCGTAGACATGTAGTCCCTTACAACCGGCAAAGCAACATCTGCATTCCATTGGGAAGGCCCGTGAATGAAGCCTTCGCATTTCATTCAGATTTTTCCGTGTTTCATCTGATATTTTCAGAATTGCGCGTTTAACGTGACATCTTTGTTACAGAAACGCTACAAAAGAACACATATGGAAAAATTAATACTCGTTAGGGAAATCTATTTAGAAGCTTTTAGAAACTGGACAAACCTGATCCTCCGAAAATACTTTAAGGTCTTTTCCTGGTTCTGTTTTGCCCTTTGGCTGGTCACCATGTACGCCTTTATTTTTAGAGTTTCAACAGGATTTGCCTTTGACTGAAGTTAAAGAGCTCCCTTTACATACTACAAAAAAAGCCCCTCACTGAGGGGCTTTTTCATAAGCT
>NZ_JBAVZJ010000385.1:0-3625 GCF_049588695.1 Robiginitalea sp. | reverse complement strand
CACCTATTCTTCTCATTTGAACTTAGTAGAAAACCTCGAGTACAATACCGAAAGGCCTCATTTACATATTCCGGAATACGGCCGTCATTTTCAGAAAATGGTAGATTATGCCCTGAGCATAGAAGACCGTGAAGAGCGCAACCGTGTTTCCCAGGCCATTATCAGCCACATGGGAAATATGCAGCCCCACCTTAGGGACGTGCCTGATTTTCAGCACAAACTCTGGGATCAGCTGTTTATCATGTCGGATTTTAAACTGGATGTGGAATCTCCGTATCCCATACCCAGTAAAGAAGTGCTCCAACAGCGCCCTGATGCCTTGGAATACCCGCAGAACTTTCCGAAATACCGCTTCTACGGAAACAACATCAAACGGATGATTGACGAGGCCGTACAATGGGAGAAAGGAGACAAACGCTCCGGCCTGGAATACGCGATCGCCAACCATATGAAAAAGTGTTACCTGAATTGGAACAAGGATATGGTGGACGATAAGACGATCTTCAAGCACCTCCTGGAACTGAGTAATGGTGAGATAGACCTGGCGTCCGACGGGGAGAGTCTTACAGACAGCGGCCAATTCCTGAAACAACGTCCTGTACGTTCAAATCGCACTTCATCCAATAAAAAGGGCCAGCGAACCGTTCGTAGTAAAAAGCGGTATTAATTCATGGGAACTTTTATTATTGAAGGAGGGCACCAACTCCATGGGGAAATAACCCCTCAGGGGGCTAAGAATGAGGCGCTACAGATCCTCTGTGCAGTATTACTCACCCCCGAAACGGTTACTATTCACAACATTCCGGATATTCTCGATGTCAATAAACTCATTGCCATCCTGGAAGATCTGGGGGTTAAAATCCAAAAAAAAGGCGAGGGCTCCTATACCTTTAAGGCAGATGACGTCAATCTGGACTATTTGCAATCAGAGGCATTTAAAAAAGATGGACGCGGCCTGAGAGGCTCCATAATGTTAGTTGGTCCTATGCTTGGGCGATTTGGGCAGGGCTTTATACCCAAACCCGGTGGAGATAAGATTGGCCGACGCCGCCTGGATACCCATTTCGAAGGTTTTGTAAACCTGGGGGCGAAATTCCGCTACAATCGTGAAGAACACTTTTTTGGAGTCGAAGCTAAAAAACTCAAAGGGGCGTATATGCTCCTGGACGAAGCCTCGGTGACCGGCACGGCAAATATTGTCATGGCTGCTGTTCTCGCAGAGGGGACGACGACCATTTACAATGCCGCCTGTGAACCTTATCTGCAGCAACTTTGTAAAATGCTCAATAATATGGGCGCCCGCATTTCGGGCATTGGATCGAACCTATTGACCATCGAAGGGGTGGAATCCCTGGGGGGAACGGAACACCGGATGCTCCCGGATATGATTGAAATCGGTAGCTGGGTTGGCCTGGCCGCGATGACCCAAAGTGAACTGACTATTAAAAATGTCAGTTGGGAGAACCTGGGCCTGATTCCCTCCGTTTTTGGAAAATTAGGAATTACGCTGCGGCAAAAAGGGGACGACATCCATATTCCTGCCCATTCCAAAGGGTATGAAATTCAAAATTTTATCGACGGTTCTATCCTGACTATTGCCGATGCCCCGTGGCCTGGCCTTACGCCGGATCTGTTGAGCATTATTTTGGTTGTGGCTACGCAGGCCCGCGGAGAAGTCCTCATCCATCAGAAAATGTTTGAGAGCCGCCTCTTCTTCGTCGATAAATTACTCGATATGGGTGCTAAGATCATACTTTGTGATCCGCACAGGGCTACCGTAATCGGACATGATTTTAAATCCACCCTGAAAGGGACCACCATGGTTTCTCCCGATATCCGGGCCGGGGTGTCCCTGCTGATTGCCGCCCTGTCCGCCAAAGGCACCTCTACCATACACAATATTGAGCAAATAGACCGGGGATATGAGGCCATAGACACCCGGTTAAAGGCTATCGGTGCCCACATTACACGCGTTTAAGACGGGACCGTAAATCACCCTTGTTTCTCTTCGAGTGTCCCATCCGGGTAGCTCGCAAATCGTCCTTTTTCCCTGGGATGCGCGTGGTCCGGATAGGGCCAGGGCCAACCTCCGAAACGGGTTAACTGATATTCCTCCATCGCTCTCTGAATCTCCTCGGAGCGGTTCATCACAAAGGGGCCGTATTTAGCAACAGGTTCCGCAATAGGCTTTCCTTCCAACCATAAAAATCGCGCCTTCTCACCTCCGTTTTCAATGGTTGCTTCCCCTGCCGGGAGAATGGCCCCGAATCCCGCGTTAACTTGCTGATCGACAACCTTCAATCGGTCGCCTTCCAAAACAAAAATTCGCCTCTTGCTCCCTTCACCCGCAGGCGGAAGCCCGAAACGGGCGCCGGCTTCCAGGGCGACCAGGGCGATCACTACCCCGTTTTCGGGGTCATTCGCCCAGGAATCAGGGGGAGGGGAAGGGGCGTTTTGTCCTGAAAATGAGCCCGAAATCAATTTCAATTCCCAGCCATCCCCTTGAATGCGGGGTATATCTTCCTTCCAAAGCATTTTGAAATGGGGTTCTGCCATTTTTTTGCTTGCCGGCAGATTGAGCCAGATTTGAAACAACTCCAATGTATTTGAAGCATCCTCCCTTAAGAGTGGAAACATCTCAGAATGCTGTACACCCCTGCCTGCCGTCATCCATTGAACATCCCCATTGCCAAACCGGGCTGAGGCCCCGAGGGAATCCGAGTGGTCGCAAAATCCCTTTGTGACGATGGTTATGGTTTCAAAACCCCTATGCGGATGGGAGGGAAAGCCCGGAATGGTGGTCCCGTGATACATCCGCCATCCATCCTTGATTTCAAAATCGTTGCCCAAAGCCCGACCCTCGAGGGAGGCCTTTGGGCCCATTTCCGAATTGCCTTCGGGGTAATGGTCCAAATGGTGGACGCAGAACAAGAACGGGTCTTCAGTTTCCCATGGAAATCCCAGGGGGAATGTTTTTAGTGTAGCAGAACTCATAGTATGTGTAAGGTATTAATGCGGGGCGTTATTGATTTGGATCCAATTGTTTTCGGGATCCTTCAGATAATTTTGTTGTACACCATCGGCCCGCAGGGTTACCGCCCCGGGCGTGCCGGGCCAGTCCCGGTATGGGATTTGTATTTTATTTAAATGGCTTATAAATGTTTTCAGATCAGGGGTTGAGAGGCAAAGATGCTCGCTTTTCGGATCCTCCCGGGGAACTGAATTTTTTCGGATAAGGTGAAGCTGGGTATTCCCCTGGATCACAAACCATCGAAAACCCTCGGGCTCGGAGGGATGCGGTATTTCCCCGAGTTGAAGCACCTCGGCATAATAATCGCCGACAGATTTCAGGTCCCGGACTTCCAGGGCAAAATGATCATAGGTAAAGGAAAAATTGTGCGCGTTGAGGGTCGTGTTTAGCGTCAAAAAAAGAAACAGCACAAGCAGGTGTGTTAAACACCATTTTTGGCCTATAGCGCGCCGCAGTCCAGGGAGTGGTTTATTCAAAATCCAATGTTTTATGGGAACCGTCGCAGAAGGGTTTGTTTTTGGAACCGCCACACCTGCACAGGGCGGTATTCCCTTCCGTTTCCTGAATTTTTCCGTCTGTTGCTGTAAGCTTAAT
>NZ_JBAVZJ010000384.1:0-2018 GCF_049588695.1 Robiginitalea sp. | reverse complement strand
GCGCTGTGTTTCACTATGCGATCATAGCCTTATATCCTTCCCGAATCTATGTCGGCGCCCTGATGTGGAGTCCCGCGGTAGCCGCCATCTTAACCTTAAAGCTAACAGGAAGGCCAATCGCTTCCCTCCCATGGAATTGGGGGCGTTGGAAATATATCCGCCTGTCGTATTGGGTTCCGGCCCTTTATGTCCTGCTTACCTACCTCCTGATCTGGATTTTCCACCTCGGAGGTTTGCCCAACACCCAAATGATTTTAGAATGGGCTGAAGAAATTGGATTGGTCGGTATCGGAACCTTAAGTCCCGTAGTTTCAATAATAGTGGCCGTGGTCCTGATGGGGACAGTAGGTGTCATTCGCGCCATGGCCACTGCGCTGGGGGAAGAAATCGGTTGGCGCGGATTTTTTATACAGGAACTCCGAAAGGTCCTTTCGTTTAACGGGGTTTCTTTCGTGAGCGGAACGGTTTGGGCTTTTTGGCATTTCCCCTTGATTGCAGCCTACGGCACAAACATCCCTTTAGAGATGGCGGCCTTTTTTGTCACTATCGTCTCCATGTCTTTTATGATGACCTATTATACTTTTAAATCGAACAGCCTTTGGCCGGCAGTGATTTTCCATGCGGTCAGCAATGTTTACGTTCAAAAAATATTTCCGCCGTTAACCTCGGAAATGGAAGGAACCCAGCATTGGCTCGGGGAATACGGAATAATGTTCGCCCTGGTCACCTTTTTGTTCGGACTGTATTATTGGCGAAAGGCGCAAAAGGAGGGTTTATAATTTTTAATATTCAAGAAATGAAAATACTAGTCGTAGGGGCCACCGGGGCAACGGGGCAACATCTGATCAGGCAGCTTCTCCAGCAAGGGTATGACGTAATAGTGGTGGTCCGGTCCGCCGAAAAATTGCCGGAATCCGTGAGGAACAACCCCCGGCTGTCCCTTGTTGAGGCCCCTGTTTTAAATCTAAGTGATTCGGAATTGGCAAAACTTACCGCCGGTTGCCATGCGGTGGCCTCCTGTCTCGGCCATAACCTGACCTGGAAAGGAATTTATGGGGAACCCAGAAAACTGGTCACCGATGCCACGCGCCGGTTGTGCAAGGCTATCGCAGTGAATACTCCGGACAAACCGGTACGTTATGTCCTGATGAATACTTCCGGAAACCGGAACCGCGATCTGGATGAACCCATTTCGTTTGCCCAGAAATGTGTGATCGGACTGCTTCGTCTTTTATTACCCCCCCATGTGGACAACGAAAAAGCTGCGGATTACCTGCGAACTGAAATCAGTCAGGACAACCCATTGGTAGAATGGTGCGCTGTTCGCCCGGATAACCTCATAGACGAGGACGAAGTCACCAAATATGAAGTGTATCCCTCGCCCATCCGAAGTGCCATTTTCAATGCGGGTAAAGTGAGCCGGATCAACGTGGCCCATTTTATGGCCAGCTTGATAGGAAATGAAGAATTATGGGAAGAATGGAAGGGGCAAATGCCGGTTATTTATAGTGAATAGGCACCGCTCAACTTCCTTACCCTTCCGTTTTCCGGATACCCCTATTTGGTATAGTTCCTTATCTTAGGGGTATTCGAATGAAACACAATCCTCTTAACGCTTGTTTAAATAACTCGCATCGCTGGTGACCGAGAATACAAACCCCAGTACGAAACGAAATTGGAAGCAGATCTTTCAGCTGTTATTCGCCTACCTTGTGGCGGCCTGGACCTTCCTTGAGTTTGTCGACTGGATCCTGAACCGATATTCCCTCTCGCCCTATTGGGTGGAAGTCTTTATCTGGATTTTTGTAGGCATCATCCCCTCCCTGCTTATTTACCTTTTCCACAGAGAACGTATTTCAGAAGGGCGCCTCAAACTCCGGGAGAAAATCATCTTCCCCCTGAATATTGTAGTCCTGATCATAGGGCTTTACTTCGGCTTTGGCACCACAGACCTGGGGGCGCGGACAAAATCCATAAACTATACCACGGAAGCGGGGGAAGCGCGGACGGCTTTGATT
>NZ_JBAVZJ010000383.1:0-2900 GCF_049588695.1 Robiginitalea sp. | reverse complement strand
CCCATACCTTGGTCAGTTCTGACAAGACCGTGGAGGAGTTGGTGGATGAGATAGAAGGAAAACTAGTCTAAATACACCCCGTAATTCCGGGTACTAAAATCGACACGTACATGCTCCTCAAGAGAGGTCGAGAGGGAGAGTCCTTTGAAATCGGCCTTCACAGGGAATCTTTTGTAATTCCGGTCCACCAGTACGGCAGTTTTAAGTTGCTTTAAAGGGGTTTCTAAAAAATGCTTTACCCCAAAGATGAGTGTGGTACCTGATTTCAGGACATCATCCACCAGAACTAAGGAGCGATCCTGGTATTCCGAGACTTTCAGCGAAGTGGTTACCGGGCTGGTCATTGGGTTCGCCTTGTCCATTCCCACCTTACAAAGCAAAATTTCAGCAGAACATATTTTTTCCAGGGCCCGCTTTATTTTTCGGGCAAAATCAAGGCCTCCTCCTTCAATACCTGCCAAAACAATATGGGATTCATCCACATTCGCCTCGTAGATCTGGTACGCAATCCGGTTGATCTTATGGAGGATTTGCTGATGGGTCAGGATTCTGTGGTCCATAGGTTTATTTCTTCTCAAATATAAAAAAGAGTTCACTTCCCTGGCGCGGTGTGATGGAATTTGTCGCGCGCTCCAGAACCTGAATATGGAAGTAGGGCGCAAACAATTGCTCGTATTCCTCCTTTGAACCTCCAAAGGGCGGGCCGTCCGAAGTTAAAGGGAAATCGAACAAAAGACCGGCGAGTTTTCCGCCTGGCCTTAGCAGGGCATTCATTTTTAGTGCGTATTGCGGCCTCAGCTGCGGAGGTAAAGCGCAGAAAAAAGTATGTTCGAGCACCAGGTCAAAAGGCCCGCCCTCAAAATCAAAAAAATCGGCTTCCACCAGGTATTCCGGGCGGAAAGAAGGCGGCAAACGCTTCTTTAAAGACTCCAGGGGGTAAGGCGCTATATCCAAAACCGTAAGTGAATCAAACCCGGATTCCGCGAGGTAAACGGCTTCATAACCCATGCCCGCTCCAGGCAGTAAAATGTTCAGGTCCTTATCCTTCAGCTGATCGATATATGCAGACAGAGGAGGGCTCACCATGCCCATATCCCATCCGGTTTTCCGGGCCTCATATCGCTCTTGCCAATACGCCTTATTCAGTTTCATCCCAGTAGTCGTCCAATTCCCGCCGATCTTTCTTAGTCGGTCGTCCCGTCCCCTTTTTTCTATAGTACTCCTTTGTGGACTGCATCAGTTTCTGATGTTCCAGGGCCTCTGCAGGGGTCGTATCCATTCTGTAGATATCTACTAGTTTGGCGCCAAGTCGCTGGGATGGGATGTCCAGGACCTTCAACTGGTAATGGATTTGATTCTTCCTTACCTGAATTTCGTCTGAAGGCATGACTTCCCGGGAAGCTTTAACCACCTGCTCCCCGATTCGAACGTGTCCTTTTCTACACGCTTCGGTAGCCTGATTCCGCGTTTTAAAATAGCGTGTACACCAGAGGTACTTGTCAATCCGCATGGCCCAATTCTTTGTTAAGGGATTCGCAAAAATAGGGGAAAATTGTATCTTGCGGCCTTTAATTGAAAGGCTATGTTGTGGAAGCGCTTTTGCGTAGTACTCGTTGGAGTCGGTTTGCTCTCCGGTTGTGGGGAAGATGATGGGATCGATGTAGAAATCGTTCCGCCCAGGGATCTCGAAGAGGTGGCCATTGAAAACGATGCCGAAATACGAGAGTATTTGCAGTCCCATTTCTACAACTATGAGGAATTTGAGAATCCGCCCGCCGATTTTGATTTTAAAATTTCCGTAGATACACTTGCGGGTGAAAATGCGGGTAAAATTCCGCTTATCGACCAGGTGCAGAGTATTGAAATCACCGTCACCAGTGGGGAGTTGGCTCTGGAAGACCAACCTGATGTAGACCATACCTTGTACTATCTTATTGCCCGGGAGGGGATGGATGAAAACCCCACTGTTGCAGATTCTGCCTTCCTGACCTATCGCGGTACCTTGTTGGATGACCGGGATTTTGACGGTTCCTTTTCCCAACCCGTTTGGTTTGATCTCGCCCGGATACAGGGTCCGCTTCAGGGGGCCCGGGGTTTTACCGAGGGGATGCCCTTTTTTAATGCCTCCGGGGGAATTACAACCAATCCTGATGGAACTGTGGCCTCTATTGACGGGGGAGTGGGAATGATCATTATGCCTTCAGGCCTGGGGTATTTTAATGCAGCGCCTACCAATGCGATACCCAACTACAGTCCCCTGATCTTTTTTGTAGAGCTTTTTAGCATAGACGAGACCGACCACGATGAGGACGGAATTCCCTCTATCATGGAAGATCTGGATGGAGACGGATATTTATATAACGACAACACCAACGAGGAGCAGGAACGCGAGACCATTGGAGGGGTGCTTCGGGTAAACTTTCTGGATCCGGATGACGATGGGGATGATGTGCCAACGCGGGATGAGATAATTATCAACCCGGACGGGACGCTCGAATTCCCGGATTCAAACGGCAATGGTACGCCCGACTATCTGGACGACACTTTTCCAGAATCTTAGTCCCATTTTTATCGTTTTTAAAAGGTGTTTTTCCTTCGGGGATTACCTGCCTGCTCGCGATTTAAGAGCAGCGCGTATCAGGCACCCATACAGGAATAGTTATTAAATAGTCCCTGATCGCGGTAACCCCTGAAACGCTTTAGAATTTATAGGAAAGCCCGAGTATCAATTGGGTAGGGCGGGTATCCAGGCGTAAACCTTCAATTTCCCCACCGATAAGATCGACGTAGTTTGGGCTGAGTCCGCGCTCATATCGCAGGTCTATCCCAATTTTACCTAGGTTTACACCCCCTCCAATCTGAAACCCGACGGTAAATTCATTTTCCACATCGCCCAGATC
>NZ_JBAVZJ010000382.1:0-3979 GCF_049588695.1 Robiginitalea sp. | reverse complement strand
GTATACGAGATACTTCAATCCCAGGCGATTCCTTCCAAAATCTCTGTACTGATCTTCAAGCCCTGAGGCGTTAAAAGTAATATCCTGATTTTGATAGATGCCTTCATAAAAAAGCTCCAGGGATTCGAAGAGGAGTCCGTATCTCAGGTTGAGGCTCAGGCCGAAAATTTTTGAATCTGTGTCGAAAAGGGAGTGGTTCTGTTGTTCGTAGAACACCCCGGATTCCAGCTGAATGATTCCGGTTCCCACAGAAAAAGCACCGATAGTTTCGCCTGGCCGGTTGGAGTTGATAACATCTGTGTATTGGGAATGACCCTGAATACTGAAGAAAACAGACCAGAGAATCAGTGCGTAGAGGGGAGTTTTCCAGGTCTTATATCTTTGGGAAACTACCATATTGTATATATTTTAGGACATTTGTACGCTATATACAACGCGGGAATTGTAATTTTGATATAATTAGAATCGAGATTATGGGGGTATTAAAGACCATTTTATGGATTCTCCTGGGGTACTTTCTGTTGAAATTGATCGCCAGGTTGTTGCGGCCGTGGTTGCTCGCATACGCCAGGCGCAAGACCGGAGACTTTTTTGAGCAGGCCGCTGCCAAAGCACAGCAACCCCGGGAAGCCTCAGGCACCGAAGGAGAAGTCAGTATAGATAAGAAGCCTGCCCGGAGGCCAAATTCCGGGAAAAAAGTTGGAGAGTATATAGAATATGAAGAGATTGAGTAAATTGATTTCGATACCTTTATGAATCCGATTTTCAGGAGTTTCCTCACGCATTTTTTTGCTCTTGCCTTTTTTGCCATAGTGGCCTTGCTGTACTTTCATCCTGTCCTTCAGGGCAAGGTTATCTACCAGTCCGACATCGTCCAGTACAGGGGAATGGCCCAGGAACAGGAAGATTTTCGACGTCAATTCGACGAAGAGCCCTATTGGACCAATAGCGCTTTCGGCGGTATGCCTACTTATCAATTGGGAGCGCGATACCCGCATGATTACATTAAAAAACTGGATCGCCTCATCCGCTTTCTGCCCCGTCCCGCAGACTATCTTTTTCTGTATTTCCTGGGTTTTTATATCCTGTTGGGTTGTATGAAATTGGACTATCGCCTCGCTATCTTAGGGGCACTGGCCTTTGGCTTTTCAACCTATATGATCGTTATCCTGGGCGTGGGGCACAATGCGAAGGCTCACGCCATCGGTTACCTGCCGGTGGTTTTGGGGGGAATACTGCTCGCCTTCAGGGGGAAGTACCTTTGGGGCTTCCTGCTTACAGCCCTGGCCGTGGCTCTCGAGATACAGGCCAACCACTTCCAGATGACCTACTATTTCCTGTTTTTGGTTGTCCCCCTGGGTGTCGCCTATCTTGTAGACGCCATTCAAAATAAGCAATTAAAGGCCTTTTTTACGGCTTCCGGGTTACTCCTGGTCGCAGCCCTGTTGGGTATTGTAGTCAATGCCACTTCCCTTATGGCAACCCGCGAATACGCTGAGTGGAGTACAAGGGGCCCTTCGGTGTTGTCAATTAATCCCGACGGAAGCACAAAAACGGTGACGGATGGTTTAGATAAGGAATATATAACCCAGTACAGTTATGGTATTTCGGAATCCCTGAATATATTAGTTCCCCGAATCTTTGGGGGAGGATCCGTGGAGGCCCTGGGCGAGGACTCACGTACTTACGAATTCCTTACCGAACAGGGTGTATCCCGATCCCAGGCACTTGATTTTAGCAATAATCTGCAGCTCTATTGGGGGGATCAACCCATTGTGGCTGCCCCGCCGTATATTGGAGCGGTAGTGCTCTTTCTCTTTTTGCTCGGACTTTTGCTCGTCAAAGGTCGCACCCGCTGGTGGTTGTTGGCGGCCTCAGGGATCGCGCTGGTACTCTCCTGGGGAAAGAATTTTTCGCTGCTGACCGATCTGATGATCGATTACTTTCCGCTTTACAACAAGTTTCGTGCGGTTTCGTCCGTACAGGTAATTCTCGAGCTCTGTGTCCCTGTTCTGGCCGTACTGGCGATCAGGGCCTGGATGGCCGCTGAAACGCCCCTTGAAAAGAAACGCAAGGCTTTGATAATCGCCTTGTCGGGGATGATTGGTCTCGGGGTGGTACTGCTCTTATTGAAATCTGCATTTGATTTTACCGGGGCAAACGACGGGGTGCTCGAGCGCTACTACGGGGAGGAGCTCGTAGATCTAATTCGGAGAGACCGGGAGACTGTGTATTTGCAGGACACTTTCAGATCCATGCTTTTTATTCTTTTCGCCGGGCTGCTCTTATGGCTGAACTTTAAAAAGAGGTTGCCCGGGAAATGGATGATACTGAGTCTGGGACTTCTCATTGTGGTAGACTTAGTTTCCGTGGATCTCCGCTATGTCAATAAGGATGATTTTGTTACACGCAGGCAATTGGGAAATAGTTTTCCCATGACCCAGGCGGATCAGCAAATTCTTCAGGATACTACCTATTACAGGGTATTGAACCCCACTGAAGGTCTCAATGGGGCCCGAACCTCCTATTTTCACAAATCACTCGGAGGATATCACGCGGCCAAACCCCAGCGTTTGTCAGATTTATTTGAGTTTCATATCTACCAGAATAACCGTCGGGTTTTGGATATGCTCAATACGAAATACCTGATACAGGCCGACGAGGAAGGGAACCCCAGGGCTACCCTGAATCCGGGTGCCCTGGGAAATGCCTGGTTTGTAAGCCAGTTAACCGCTGTGAAATCTGCCGATCAGGCGATTCAGGCCTTAAGCAGTCTGGACCCTGCCCGGCAAGCCATTGTCAATACAAATGATTTCCCGAAAGTAGTGCCGGGTACTTTCGAAGTAGATTCGACATCTCAAATACGATTAGTTTCCTATTCAGCGAACGCACTGGAGTATGTTTCAGAGAACCCCGAAGCGGGTATGGGGGTATTCTCCGAAATGTATTACCCAGAGGGCTGGAAGGCCTTTATCGATGGTAAACCAGAACCACATTTTCGTGTCAATTATGCCCTGAGAGGTATGTTTATTCCCGGGGGGAGGCATGAGATTACCTTTAGATTTGAACCGGAAGTCATTCGAATCGGGAGCCAGATCAGCTTGGCAGGTACGGCTGTGTTGGCTTTACTGTTACTCGGCGGTATAGGTATCGGCATATTTCGTAAGAGGGGGAGTCACTGAGCATAACCCATGCAAAAAGTACTTATTGTAACGTATTACTGGCCTCCTGCTGGTGGCCCCGGGGTTCAACGCTGGTTGTACTTCGCTGGCTATTTGCGGGAATTTGGGATCGAGCCTGTGATCTACACCCCGGAAAACCCAAATTACCCTTTAAGGGATGATTCACTGGTTCAACAGCTTCCTGAAGGGATAAAGGTCTATCGGCAAAAAATATGGGAACCCTATCGATTCGCGCGTTTGCTGAGTCGCTCCGGGACTAAACGCATTAGTTCAGGAATTATCAACCGGGAGAAGCCCGGCCTAATTGAGCGCCTGATGTTGTGGGTGCGGGGGAATGTTTTTATACCTGATGCCCGGAAATACTGGGTTAAACCTTCGGTTCGTTTCCTCTCGGGTGTTATGGAAAAGGAGGGTATAAGCACCCTGATTACTACCGGACCCCCCCATAGTATGCACCTGATCGGGTTGCAGTTAAAAAGGTTACAAAAGATACGGTGGATCGCCGACTTCCGGGATCCCTGGACCTCTATCGGATATCACAGCGCCCTGATGCTCAATAGGCACACATTGGAAAAACATCGCCAAATGGAGGCCGACGTACTCAAGGGGGCAGATGCAATTATTACGACAAGCACACAGACCATGGGGGAATTTAAAAACCGTACCTCCCGTCCGATTCACGTTATCACCAATGGATATTCCGTGGAACGCAATACCAATGAGCAACCCCAAGGACCCTTTACGATTTCCCATATTGGCAGCTTGCTCAGCGGTCGCAATCCTGTATCGCTCTGGAC
>NZ_JBAVZJ010000381.1:0-2247 GCF_049588695.1 Robiginitalea sp. | reverse complement strand
GGTATAGACTACCCCGTTGATTATGCCTGTCTGACCCACCTGACTCCATTCATAAGCTTTGATAGTGACTCCATTTTCATCAAGATAAATTGGGGGCGAAAGCGGACATCCCTCTTCATTGACATCTTCTCCCTCCGGGGTATTTGGGCAGTCATCTATATTATCAGTAACCCCATCGCCGTCTGTGTCCTTCTGGGAATCGGAGCATCCGGTTTCATCTACGACCTCGCCTTGAGGAGTATCTGGACAGGTATCTGTACTATCAAAAACCCCATCCCCGTCCGTATCGGTCTGGGAAGCGGAACATCCATTTGCATCCACATCTTCACCTTGCGGGGTATTCAGACAGTCGTCGAGATCATCGGGAACTCCATCGTTATCCCCATCGGATTTTACAAAGACAAGGGTAACATTCATATCGGAATTCATGGAAACAGATATGGGGTTCTCGGTACTTTTGAGATCTCCCATCCATTCTTTAAAAATATATCCTTCGGAAGGAGTTCCTGTCAGGGTGACCATGGCACCATCATCGAAAGCACCCCCGTCAGGGGAGACGCTTCCTCCCTCTTCAGGGGTTATTGTAACCGATAGGACGAACATTTCGGGATCGTCATCTTTGGAACAGGTAAGGACTAGAAATAAAACCGGAAGTATGAGGAGAATCCTCTTAAAAAGTCTCATGGCTATGTTTTTTAAGAATTACCTAATTTGGGTAGATAAAGTTAGTCCCCAACAGAAGGAAACACAATGATCCCGGTCAGTGTGGTAGGGTTAGGATCAAGTGGTTAGGGAAAGAAGTAAGTAGTTATAAACCCCAATACCAGCTTTGAGTCGCGCAAGTTTGGACTGGTCGCTATAAGACTTCTTTCTATTAAGCCCAACATATTGGCAGGTTCCTGGCCGCAAAGGGTCCGCCGGGCCTATTCCCTGCGCGGCACCTTATTTGCAGAAGCGGTCCTACTTTTCCTGCGAACCCAGGCAGACCCACAAAAAAAAGCCTTCCAATACGGAAGGCTTTTCAGGTTTCACAGAACACGTGAGGTATTTATTTAATAAAATCACCTTAGTGAATACACAGGCGAAGTGGGCTAATAAATAATATATCCCCCACCCTCGTTAGCGTAGATGCCAAAAGGCAACCCGTTTTCCCCGACTTCAAGGATAAATTCAGTGGTGAACAGGGTAAACTGGCCATCTGCTCCTTCGAAACGTCCCGTTCCTCCGGTTACTTGGTAATCCACAGATTCCCCATTAAATTGTAGGGAAATAAAATTAACAAGATCACCGTTAGCTGCTGTTAGGGTGCCGTCTATAAAGTTATTTGGCCCGCCAGGGTTCCCATCCGTACACCATGTGATGTCAACCTCGTACAGTCCCAGATGAGAGGCATTTCCGTCACCTTCCAGAAGAATTTGAAGTGGTTTTGTGGGATCATCGCAAAACAAAGATGGTCCGGTTGCTTCAAAACTTCCTGAACTCCGAATTTTCCAGGGCCTTTTCTTTCTCGCTTCCTCCTCGCTCTTTTTTGCAGATGCATTTACACTCTCAAGATTTTCCAGCACATCCAAATCTGTTTCAGGACTACAGGAATACGAAATCAAAAAGAGGCCCGCCAGGGCCATCCCAAGAAAGGTCTTTAAAAAATTTAGTTTGTTGGTTTTCATGCTATAGTGGTTTTAAAGGGTTACAGGTTACTGTTGAATCCTCTATAGCAGGAACATAAATCCTCATCGGGTTAGGAGCAGATCTACGTGAGCCGGAAAGTTTTCACCGGGGGAGCTTTAAAATACGATAAATATTCTGATTATTAATGTGTTAGGTCATTTTTAATTGTAAGAATCCATGACCCTTATTTTAATCTGACAATGTTTTTGTTTTGAAATAGAGACGTTCCACAAAATCACCTCCAAACAACATGACTTTATCCTTTTTACTATCTTTTGAGCATAGAAAAAGGAAAGGCTTTCAATCCTATCCCTATATCAGTGGAAAAGGGGGTTGTCACAAAAGGACTTTCAAGAAGTTTTAATCGTATTTGATGGCTAAAAAAGCAAAGGCATACTGGAAAGAAAACCTCAGGTATCTTGCCATACTGTTAACGATATGGTTTGTAGTCTCCTTTGGAGCGGGTATTTTATTTAAGGAGGTATTGGACGACATTAAAATTGGCGGATTTAAACTGGGATTTTGGTTTGCCCAACAAGGATCTATGTACGTCTTTGTGATCTTGATATTTGTTTACGT
>NZ_JBAVZJ010000380.1:0-3401 GCF_049588695.1 Robiginitalea sp. | reverse complement strand
GCCTGAGGGTTGCCAGGGCCCGCTCCTGTAAATCCGCAAGCTCCAGAAGTTCCTGTTTGTCTGCTACGGGGAGGTTCAGGTTGGAGGAAACAAAATTGATCAGGAAGGAATTACTCTGAATATTCTTGATGGCAAAGGCGGCTTCGCTCGGAATGTTCGGGTTGTCCTTTATAATTTGCAGGGCCAGTTCCTTAACCGATTCGATTATCGTGGTAAACTCAGCTCCGGACTCGTCCGGGCGGGTTTCGGCAGCCTCCCGTACAGTGGCTGTCATATACGGTTTTTCGGTCAGCACCTCCGCGATCTCGAAGCGTTTTTTACCCTGAATAATCACAGTAGTATTCCCATCCGGCATTTTAAGGACCCTCAGGATTCTCGCCACCGTACCCAGGGTATTGATATCCTTGACCTTTGGATTTTCTACCGCTTCGTCCTTTTGGGATACGACCCCGATAACCTTGGCTCCCTTGTTGGCATCCTTGATTAAATGTATGGAGGTATCCCTTCCCGCCGTAATCGGGATGACGACCCCTGGAAATAACACCGTATTGCGCAGGGGGAGAATAGGTAGCGTTTCAGGGAGCTCCTCATCATTCATCTCCTTTTCATCTTCCGGGGTAAGCAATGGAATAAGTTCCGAGTCCTGGTCGATATCCTGGAGCGACATATTGTCAACTCCGATAAATTTTGATCTTGCCATAGTTTTTTTTTCAGTCATTCTGTCACCCCAAACTTTGGGGGACCTGTGTAATCCACTCCCCGGTATTACTTCAAGCGCTTCATTATCAACATACAACACGCCCGGAGGGCTTGTTAACCTACCCTTCTTAGACAATTCTTGTGCCAAGGGCTAAAGATTGTTCCCAAGAAAGTGTAACAATTCATAAATTGGATACTCTATAAGACAAACGAGTACCTTTTTGAGCCACAAGAGTACAGATACCAAAGTTTTGTTGCAAGCCTGCCTGGCAGGTGACCAAAGCGCACAAATGAAGATCTATGACCGATACTACAGGGCCATGTTCAATACATCCCTTAGAATCGTCAAAGATTCTGCAGAGGCCGAAGATATAATGCAGGAGTCCTTCCTGAGTGCGTTTACCAAACTGGAGTCCTTTAAAGGGGAAGTCACATTTGGAGCCTGGTTGAAACGGATTGTAATAAACAACAGTATCTATCACTACCGAAAGCAGCAAAAAAAGCAGGAGGTAGGTCTGGAAAGTGTCATGTACAAGGTCGAAGATTACGATGCGGCACCGACTGATCATGGAAGTACGGAACGAATGGCTCAAAAAGTGCTGGAAACCATGAAACAGTTAAAAAACAGCTACAGAGTGTCTTTGACCTTACACTTAATTGAAGGATACGATTATGAGGAAATCAGTGAGATTATGGATATCTCTTATGGGAATTGCAGAACACTGATATCTCGTGCAAAAGAGAGTTTAAGAAAAAAGCTTAAAGCGCATCAGTTATGAAAGAAGACGAAAATATTGAAGCCCTTTTTGAGTCCCTTGCGGGTTCCTTTGACAGGGAAAACCCCCGGGAAGGGCATCGGGACCGGTTCCTGAACCGCCTTCGTGAAGAGGCGGCAGGGCAGACGAAGCGACCGGGTAATACATGGTGGAAAAACTTATCCATTGCTGCCACCATAGCGCTATTGCTGGCCTCTTCTGTATTTCTCTTTCGGAGCGAACCGAGTCTCGAATCCCAGGTGGCGGAGATATCGCCCCAGGCCTCAGAGACCACAAGGCATTTTGCAGGTCTGGTGTCTCTCCAAATCCGGGAATTGGAAGGGATGAGTTCCCCGGAGACAAAACCCCTTATTGACGATACGCTTGCCCAGTTAGAGATGCTGGATACAGACTATAAAAAACTTGAACGGGATTTAATTCAGGGCGGGGATTCCAAACTGATTTTAAGTGCAATGATTAAAAATTTCCAAACGCGGATCGACTTACTCCGTGAAGTGATGGAGCGTGTGGAAGAAATAAAACAATTCAAAAACGAAAATTATGAAAACACTACTATTTAACCGGTATATATTGTTGCTGCTTGCGGTCTGCTTTACATCCCAGACCTATGCCAACGATTTAAAAGGCAAACACACCAAGGAAAAGACCATTCGCAAGGAATTCGATGTAAATGCCGATGCCCTGCTGAAGATTAATAACAGTTACGGCAACCTGGTACTGAACTCCTGGAATGAAAACCGAGTGGTCATCGAAGTCCACATCACCGTGAACGGCAATAACGAAAACAAGGTAAACCAGCGCCTGGAAGAGATCGATGTAGATTTTGATGCCTCCTCCAGTATGGTCTCTGCCCGGACCATATTCAACAAAAAATCAGGTTGGGGCTGGAAAGGAAACAATAATGTGAATTTACAGATTAATTACACGATTAAAATGCCTGTAAAGAATAGCGTCAACCTCAGCAACGACTACGGCAATATCATTCTGGACCGGGTAGACGGTCACGCTAAAATCAGTTGTGATTACGGACGTATGGATCTGGGAGAACTCAGGGGCCGAAATAATGAACTTAACTTTGATTATACTTCCAAATCTGAGATCGGTTATATGAACAGCGGGGAAATCAACGCCGACTATTCCGGCTTTACGATCGAAAAAACGGGGAATATTATCCTGCGGGCCGATTATACAAATGCCAGGATTTTGGAAATGGAAAACCTGGATTACAACTGCGATTACGGCAGTGTTGAAATCGGAAAAGTCAACAACGTCCTTGGGAGGGGAGACTATGTAAATATAAAACTGGGGCAGGTTTCCGGAAATGTCGATTTAGATGCCGATTACGGGGGGATTCAGATTGAGAAGATGACCGCAGAGGCCGGGAATGTCGATATCAGGACCAATTATACCGGGATCAAGCTGGGGTACGACTCCGCCTATCATTTCGATTTTCAAATCACTACGGAATACGCAGGGGTTAAAGGAAAAGAAGACCTCGAAGTCAATATCAGCAAGGAAAAATCCAGCGATCGCTATTACGAGGGATACCACGGCAGCGCCAATAGCGGAAACTACATGAGAATAAATAGTGATTATGGAAGTATTACACTTCGCAAATATTAAATACCAACCCTAAAAGAAAACACAGATGAAAAAAGTATGGATTCTTAGCATGTCCCTTTTACTGGCCCTGCCCGCGGCCGCACAATGGGGAAAGAAAATAAAAGGAAACGGGAATATGGTTACCGTGGAGCGGAGTGTCGGTTCCTATGACGGTGTAGCCATGTCCGGTTGGTTCGACGTTGAACTCATCTCGGGACGTGAAGGTGAAATCACCCTAAGCGGGGAAGAAAACCTGTTGGAACATTTGGTCACTGAGGTTAAAAATGGCAAGCTGACGATCAAACCTGAAAAAGGGTATAATTT
>NZ_JBAVZJ010000379.1:0-3469 GCF_049588695.1 Robiginitalea sp. | reverse complement strand
GGACCCTGACGATCCGTTTACGACACTGTTCTTTGAACCCAAAATGGGACTGGATCAGATCTTACAGGCCATTGAAGTGGCTAAGAAAGACGATCGCATTCAGGGCATTAGCATAAGCACCCCTTTTCTGATGGCCGGTATGGCTCAGACGAAGGCCATCCGGGATGCTCTTTCAGCCTTCAGGGAATCCGGGAAATTCGTCTATGCCTATGGAGATTTCTACGTTCAAAAAGACTATTACCTCTCCAGTATTGCCGATAGTGTTTTTATCAATCCTACGGGAAATCTGGACTTTAAAGGTCTAGCGGCTGAAGTACTTTATTTTAAAGAGTTTCAGGAAAAATCCGGACTTAAAATGGAGGTTGTCCGGCATGGAAAATACAAAAGTGCCGTAGAACCCTTTCTTTCGGATACTATGAGCCCGGATAACCGCGAACAACTCGGCAGCCTGATGCTTTCCTTATGGGAGAGCATGCGCGATGGAATAGGGGAGAGCCGGAGTATCCCGGCAGCGACGCTGGACCGTATCGCAGATTCTTTAGAGGCCAGAACCCCGGAGAAAGCCCTTGCCCTCGGACTGGTTGATGGCATTGTGTATGCAGATCAGTATGAGGATAAACTCCTTCGGGAGAGTGGGGGTAGCGGCAAACATCCGGAGTTTATCAACTTGCAGCGCTATATGCGGTATTCGCGTAAAAATTCGGTGTACAAGGGTGCGAATGAGATCGCTGTGGTCTATGCCCAGGGGGAAATTGGCTATGGGGAAGGCAGTCCGGATATTATCGGTCAGGGTAAAATGACAAAGGCTTTACGGACGGCCCGTGAAGATAAGGACGTCAAAGCGGTAGTAGTTCGGATCAATTCCCCGGGGGGTAGTGCGCTGACCTCTGAGATCATCTGGAGGGAGCTCCAACTGACCCGCGAGGAAAAGCCCGTGGTTATTTCGCTTAGTGATGTAGCTGCTTCAGGTGGATACTATATGGCCGTGGGTGGGGATAAAATCCTGGCAGAACCCAATACGATAACGGGTTCCATCGGGGTGTTTGCGACCGTACCCAATCTGAATGGGATATCACAGAAGGTGGGGATTAACGCCGAACAGGTCGGGACACATCATTTTTCTATGGATTATTCGTTTTTTGAACCCATGCGCGATGATTTCAGGGAAGTGCTTCGGGAGGGGATCGATCAGACCTACCAAACTTTTTTAGATCGGGTTTCAGCGGGCCGGAAGATAAGTAAAGCCCGGGCAGATAGCCTGGCCCAGGGCCGGGTTTGGAGTGGGCAACAGGCTCTGGAAAACGGCCTGATTGATGGGCTGGGGGGGATGCCGGAAGCCCTGCAAATGGCTGCAGACATGGCCGATATTACAGATTTTAAATTGAAGATTTTACCGAGGTTCAAAACGGGTATTGAACGGCTTATGGAAGATTTGGGGGGAGGCCAAATGAGTACTGAGCAGTGGATTAAAACTGAATTGGGCCCTGAGTGGGGCCAGACCCTTATCGCATTGAAGCAAATATTTGAGCAGGAAGGCATTCAGGCCAGATTGCCTTTTACCCTTAATATCAAATAGCCGATGAGTCCTGCTGACCAGCGAGCGGCCTATCGGATTTATTTATATCTGGGAGCCCTTTTTATTACTTCTTTGGTCGTTTCCAACCTGATTTTTCAAAAGTTCTTTTACTGGAAACCTTTTGGAGATATCACCTTATTCGGAGCTCCATTATTTGAGATTTCCGTCGGTATCCTGCCCTATCCCATTACTTTTTTAATCACGGATTTAATCTCTGAGATTTATGGGAGAAAAAAGGCGAATCAGGTGGTTACCGCCGGGATCTTTGCATCTTTTTTCTCCATGGGTATTGTACTCCTGGCCGACCAGGTTCCGGCCATTGAGGCATCTCCTGTGGATGATCCGCTATTTAGCAGGGTATTTGCCCTGTCCCCCATAGCTGTGCTGGCCTCGATGATTGCTTACCTTTTTGCCCAGTACGTGGACATAGCCATTTATCACTTCTGGAAAAGGTTGACCCGGGGAAAATACCTTTGGCTTCGAAATAACTTCTCTACCTTTTCCTCCCAGATTATAGATACCACGACCGTAGTGGGCCTGCTTTGCATTTTTGGAGTGCTTCCCTGGTCTATGTTTTACGGTTTGGTAATCAGTGGGGTCATCTTTAAAATTATGATCGCCTTTCTGGATACCCCGTTTCTGTACTTCTTTGTGTATCTGATGCGCCGTAGGTTTAATTTAGAGCGCAATGATGAAATCGACCTTAATTTTTAGGAACGCGAGGTCGTGAGTCATGTTTTCTGGAAAAGTATTCTCCGCGTGGGCAATAGCATTTGATAGTAGCAGTTGGCAGTTGCAGTTGGCAGTAATCGCAAGCAGTAGCAGTAGCACCAGGCAGTCTAAATCGTATTGAACCCTGAACCATCTGCCCACTGCAACTGGTCACTGCCAACTTTTACCTTGAACCTTGAACCTGTCTCGAAGTCCCCGGTAGGAAGTCCCAGTTCGCAGGCTCTTAAACATTGAACTTTGAACCTTGAACTTTTTCCCACTGCCTACTGCCCCTGCTTACTGCCAACTTTTACCTTGAACTTTGAACCTTGAACTTTCCCCACTGCCTACTGCCAACTGCCAACTTGAATTCCTCACCCCAACTCCAGGGCCACATAGTACCCTTCATTCCCACGGACATTAAATACGGTATCGTCTTCAAAGATCAGGTACTGACCTTTGATCCCTTTTAGGATTCCTTTGAATTCGGGGTTTTTACCCAGGTTGAGGCTTTTTACTTTAGTGGGGTAGGCCAGTACCGGAAAGTGTATTTCGGTCTCCTGTGTATCTGCGATAAAGTAGTCAGCAGCTTCCTCAGGAATAAACGGACGAAGTCTTTCCCTCCATTCTGAGAGGTCTTCGTCTTTGAGCTTGTTAGTGAGCATATTACGCCAATGTGTCTTGTCCGCTACGTGTTCTTTCAGGGCCACTTCGGTTATCCCTGCCAGATACCGGTTTGGCGTTTCGACGATTTCGATGGCCTCATGAGCCCCCTGATCAATCCAGCGCGTCGGGACTTGAGACTTGCGTGTCACCCCTACTTTTACATTACTGGAATTTGCCAGATAGACAATATGTGGCTGTAACTGTACTTTTTTTTCATAGTCCAGATCCCGATCCTCTTCCCCGATATGGGCCTTACTGCGCTCCGGGTGCATAATCCATTCCCCGGCCTGAGGTCGTTCAAAAAAACAGTTTTTACAATACCCCTGACGAAAAATTGGGAGATCGGCTCCACACCCCAGGCATTCGTATTTTAAAAACCGAACGGAGAGGGAACGACCCAGCAGGAGGTTCATATGAATAAAATCGTCAGGAAAGACCAGGTAATAGGCTATTGGATTCTCAAATTCCGTTTGCATTTTTCGCAGAACCCCTTCGTATTGCATGCTAATGTATTTT
>NZ_JBAVZJ010000378.1:0-3542 GCF_049588695.1 Robiginitalea sp. | reverse complement strand
AGCAAGTACAGTTCGGCTGTAGTGAAATCGGCAAACTCTATGCGGTGCAACGCCATGTAGGTCGGCATTTGAGGGCTGCACGCCCAAGCCGACGGGTAGGCGGATGGAACCCCGGGGTAACGCGGGGTCTAGATAAATGACGGGAATCCCGGCCCCAGGGTCGGGCAAACAGAATCCGGCTTATGACCTGCTGTTTTTTTTCGGCTTCAGGGCCTGAAAAAACTAAAGACGGTGCTGCCGTATTTCCGGGCAGAATCGAAATACTGCAATTCACTCAGATCCCTTTGGGTACTGTGTTCCAAAATAAGGATTCCATCTTCTTTCAACAGTCCCTTTTCAAAGCAAAGGGCGACAACCTCACCGAGCTGCTCCTGGGAAAAATCATAGGGTGGGTCTGCAAAAATCAGGTCAAACGAGTCCGTACAGAGCTTTAAAAAGGCATTTACATCCCTTTTGTACACGGTGACAGGGATTTCCAGCAGGCGTGCCGTCTGCTCAATAAACTTTGCACAGCCGGCATGGGCATCCACCGCGACGACACGGGGGCATCCCCGGGAGGCGCATTCATAGCTCAGGTTGCCCGTGCCCGAAAATAAGTCCAGCACACTGCATTCCGGCCAGTACACCTCGTGTCCGAGGATGTTGAAAAGCGCTTCTTTGGCGCGGTCCGTGGTAGGGCGAACCGGAAGGTTTTTTGGGGCGCTCAGACGGCGACCTTTGTGTATTCCTGAAATGATGCGTATCACAAGGCGTTGATCAGGGTAAAATCAATATCATCAGCTTCGGCAGTGTGGGCCAATGAGGTGTCCGGGGGTACAAAAAGGGAAACGTTTTCCAGGTACTCCATACAGAATTCGTATATCCGATCTCCGGCGGCAACATCTCCCAATAGCCTTAGTTTAAGCGTCTCAGGATCGAGTTCCAGCTGTTCTACAGTAAAGAGCAGAAAGTACATGATGTCTTCAGGACTGCTGAAGACAAAGGAATTGTAAAAGAGGAGTTTTTTATTCGAAAATACGGCCAGGTCCATTTGGGATTCCGCTATGTGCAGATAGGCCAGGGTTCCCTGCCTGCTGCTGGGCAATTTTATAAGCGTTTCCAAAAGCACCGTACCGCTGTGTTTAAATTCAAAGGCTCCGAAGGTGTCGAAGAGATAATTGTTCACATTGGCGAAGGGGACATAAACATTGGCCGAATCCAATCCCTGGACAGGGTCGTAATCCAGGTGATCCGTCCCCAGGATTTTAGCATTGTATTTCAGGTAATTGGCCAAATGGTCCGGGTCAAAAAGGGGCATCGGAACTAGGGTAAAGAGCGTATTGCGATGTATGCTGATGACTTCTGAATACGCATAGTCCAATATTCCCATTTCCTCAAAATCCTCCTGAATGAGTTTGTGAAGGCTAAAAGGACTCATTTCCTTTTCAAAAACACGGGAGTGGGAGTGCGTCAAAGAATTCGCAATAGTGTCCAGGACACAAAAAGAAAGTCCATTCAGGCTTACCTGAATGGACAACTTATGATACCCGTTCGGCCGCTCTTCCAGGCCGCTATTGATCTCCTTTTTTGTCATAAATAGGGGGCCAGTTACCACTGGTGCTCACCTCGGTAAGGGATCCTACTTTTATTTCAGGCCCGTTTACCTCCTCAACACTCACCTGGGCGTTCTCCCTGGAGAGCAGGTCTTTCGGTTGATCGTGCAGGACGACGGATTTAGGGACTTTAACCTCATACACAGGAGCCCTGTAGCCGCTTTTCTCAACGATATCCGCCTTCATGGTGAACTTCTCGTTATTCGGTGCATAAGGCACATTCATCAAGTTCTTGTAACGATCACTATTTTTAAAGAGGGAATCTTTGACAGAGACGAAACCTAAGGTGTCGATAATCTTGACTTCCTGAAGCATGTCAATCTGGTACACCTTGTCAAACTCCATATAGGATGAATCCCTTTGCTGGGTAATGGTATATTTTCCGGTATCTACAAAAGCCACCAGACTTTCAAAGTTATTCGCATATCTTCCATTTACCGTTTTATAGGCGTCCTGGGCATTGCGAATGTCTTTCAACCGGTCGATAACCTCTGCAAATCGCTCTTTCTTAATTTTATCAAACTCGATGGGTCCTGTGACAGACTTGTAGATCATATACCCGAGGACAATACAAACGATCCAAAGAACAATCTGAAGGATGGATTTCATTTTAGAAAGTGTTAAGTTGACTTTTGGTTAAACACAAATCTACAATTTTTTTTGAATCGTGAAAGTGTTTCCCTTAAAATCATCCCTATCTTTGATCGCCTATGGATTCCCTTTCCGCAGCCGCTTTTCTAAGGCTTTTAAATGATAAATTTCCCCATACGCCTACAGACAAACAAGAACAGGCCCTGAAGGATATGGCGTCTTTCCTGGTGGGTGGCGACACACAGAGCGTATTTCTGCTCAAGGGTTATGCCGGAACGGGAAAAACGACCCTGTTGGGCACGCTCATAAAGAACCTCTGGCATATCCGAAAGAAAGCCCTGTTGATGGCTCCTACAGGCCGGGCGGCCAAAGTAATGTCCTCCTATACCGGAACCAAGGCTCATACCATCCACCGGCAAATTTACTTTCCAAAAAAGGACCGCTCCGGCGGGGTGAAGTTTACCCTGGCGCCGAACAGGCATCGCAATACGGTATTCCTTATAGACGAGGCCTCGATGATCCCGGACACCCCGGTCGATACGGGAAAGGGGAATGCCAATTCCCTTCTGGATGACCTGATCACTTTTGTCTCCTCAGGCCATAAGTGCCAGCTGATTTTTATCGGGGACACCGCCCAGCTCCCCCCTGTTAAACTCTCCCTGAGCCCTGCCCTGGATGCCGACAGGCTGGAGCTGCAATACGGGAAAGAAGTTCAGGAAATTGAGCTGGATCAGGTCATGCGGCAGGCTGAAGGGTCGGGAATCCTGATGAATGCCACGCGCCTCAGGGAAATCCTAAGGGATACCGTATTGGAATCCTTTCGTTTTTCCCTTTCGGGATACAGCGATATCGTACGCCTGACAGATGGGTATGAGATACAGGACGCCTTAAACGATTCATTTTCCACGGTCGGAAAGGAGGAAACTGCAGTCATTGTAAGGTCCAACAAACGGGCCAACCTCTATAACCAGAATATACGGAGCCGACTGTTGTTCCTGGAAAACGAGCTGGCGGCGGGGGATTATATGATGGTGGTTAAAAACAATTATTTCTGGTTGAAAAGCAGCTCTGAGGCTGGGTTTATCGCCAATGGGGATATCATTGAAATCCTCGAGATTTTTGCCTTTAAAGAATTATACGGTTTCCATTTTGCAGAGGTTCGGGTACGTATGGTGGACTATGCGGGTATGGATCCTTTTGAAACTGTTTTACTGCTGGATACCATTACTACAGAAGGTCCTTCCCTATCCTACGAAGACGGGAACAAATTATACCAGGAGGTGATGAAGGATTACCAGCACGAGAAATCCGGGTATAAGAAATTTCTGGCCATCAAAAACAACCCCTTCTTTAACGCTC
>NZ_JBAVZJ010000377.1:0-2615 GCF_049588695.1 Robiginitalea sp. | reverse complement strand
TTGAAAACATGACTATGGAAGGCCGTATGACGGTTTGCAATCTCAGTATTGAAATGGGAGCCCGCGGCGGAATGATGGCGCCTGACCATAAAACTTTTGCTTACGTCAAAGGCCGTGAATTTGCTCCAAAAGGTGCGGACTGGGATAAGGCTATGACGTATTGGGCTACCCTGCATACGGATGCAGATGCCGTTTTTGACAAGGAACTCATCTTTGACGGCGCTGAGATTGAACCCATGATTACCTATGGGACGAACCCGGGTATGGGTATGGGGATTTCAGGGGCAATACCCAGCTCTGAGAATGCGGGCAGCGGAAAAACAACCTATCAAAAATCCCTGGCCTATATGGACTTTAACGAGGGTGATTCCATGTTGGGCAAAAAAGTAGATTTTGTATTCCTTGGGAGTTGTACCAACGGGAGGATCGAAGATTTCCGGGCCTTTACCGATCTGGTGAGGGGTCGGAAGAAAGCACCCCATGTTACGGCCTGGCTCGTGCCGGGTTCGCATAAGGTCGATTCAGCCATCCGCAGTGAAGGATTACTCGAGGTGCTCCACGAGGCCGGATTTGAACTCCGTGAACCGGGTTGTTCCGCCTGCCTCGCGATGAATGACGATAAGATCCCTGCGGGTAAATACGCGGTGAGTACCTCGAATCGGAACTTTGAAGGACGACAGGGACCGGGTGCCCGTACGCTTCTGGCAAGTCCTCTGGTAGCCGCTGCGGCCGCTGTGACGGGGGAGGTTACGGATCCCCGTAAACTGATGCAAACTGAAATGGCTTCCTAAACCACAAAACCATGGCATACGATAAATTTGAAACGCTGCGAAGTTCAGCAGTACCCCTTCCGATCGAGAATGTAGATACAGACCAGATTATTCCAGCGCGCTTCCTGAAAGCGACAGAACGGACGGGCTTTGGAGACAACCTCTTCCGGGATTGGCGTTACAACCCGGATAATAGTCCGAAGCCACACTTTGTGCTCAACAACCCCCTCTATTCGGGAAAAATACTGGTGGGTGGAAAGAATTTTGGGTCGGGTTCTTCCAGGGAGCACGCTGCATGGGCCGTGTACGATTATGGATTTCGGTGTGTGATCTCCAGTTTTTTTGCCGATATCTTCCGTAATAATTGTTTGAATATCGGCGTCTTGCCGGTGCAGGTGAGTCCGGAATTCCTGCAACTTATTTTTGAAGCTATCGAAAAGGATCCTCAAACCTTACTAGAAGTAAACCTCCCGGAACAGACTGTTGAAATTGCGGCCACTGGAGCCCGGGAATCTTTTGACATCAACGGGTATAAAAAGGATAATATGCTCAACGGTTTTGATGATATTGATTATTTGCTCAACATGAAAGCGGAAATCTCCGGCTTTGCGGCCCAAACACCGCTCTAAAGGCTGTTTCTCAGAATTCTCATTTAAGTTTTATGGAGGCAGGGCGTATTGAAATTATGGACACTACCCTCAGGGATGGGGAACAGACCTCCGGTGTATCCTTTACAGCTCCCGAAAAACTGACCCTCGCCCGGTTACTTCTGGAAGAGCTACGGGTGGACCGGATCGAGGTCGCTTCTGCCCGGGTGTCTGACGGAGAATTTGAAAGCGTTCGCCAAATTGCCGCTTGGGCCAAAGAGGCCGGTGTATTGCAGAAAGTTGAAGTGCTTAGTTTTGTGGATGGGGGGGCTTCCCTGGACTGGATTCATAAAGCCGGGGCCCGGACACAAAACCTCCTAACCAAGGGATCCCTCAATCACCTGACCTACCAACTCCGCAAGACGCCCGAAGCCCATTTTAAAGAGGTGGCTGACGTCCTTAAAAAAGCCCGGGATTTAGACATACGCTCTAATGTTTACCTGGAAGACTGGAGTAATGGAATGCGGTCTTCGAAAGAATATGTTTTTGAGTTCCTCGACTTTTTAAGCAAGCAACCCCTCGACCGGATACTCCTGCCCGATACCCTTGGAATCCTTACCCCTGATGAAACCGGCCGTTTTATTCGGGAAATCGTAGAACGGTACCCGGGGATACATTTTGATTTTCACGGTCACAATGATTACGACCTCAGTGTTGCCAACGTCATACAGGCCCTGCAAAACGGTGTTCATGGATTACACCTGACCGTTAATGGTATGGGGGAACGCGCGGGGAATGCCCCCCTGGCCAGTGTGGTAGCTGTCATCAATGACTTCTTGCCCGAATTGCAGATCGGCGTTTGCGAGTCCGCCCTTTACAAAGTGAGTAAACTGGTTTCCGCATTTACGGGTATAGGAATCCCTTCCAACAAACCTGTTGTCGGCGATAATGTTTTTACCCAGACTGCCGGCATACACGCCGATGGCGACAATAAAAAGAACCTCTATTTCAATAATCTTCTCCCGGAGCGCTTTGGGCGCAAACGCAAATATGCCCTGGGGAAGACTTCCGGAAAGGCGAATATTCAAAAAAACCTGCAGGAACTGGGACTTACCCTCAGTGAGGCTGAATTAAAGCAAGTTACCAACCGGATAATACAATTGGGCGATCGGAAGGAGCACGTGACCCGCGAGGACCTTCCCTATATCATCTCGGATGTACTGGGAACGGAATGGCAACCGCAACAAGTCTTTATAAA
>NZ_JBAVZJ010000376.1:0-3664 GCF_049588695.1 Robiginitalea sp. | reverse complement strand
CACTATAAAGATTCCCATCTCTATCGGCGTATTTGTTGCTAAACATGTATTGGTTGTACCATACTATCGCCAGTCCTGGTGCTCCTCTGGCCATATCCCGAACATTAGAAAAGGCAGGTGAATAATGCCCTGTCTGAAAAGGTGAAACCTGTTGCGCTTTTAGCTCCTGCACTCCATAGCCGATAATCACTATCAGAAGGAATCTCAAAGTATGCCTGGTTGTTGTAAAAATCTCTTTCATAATTAGATCACTTAATCTTCCAAAAGCGTAACTTCTTTAATGGGAAGACGTAGGTTATAAATAGACTTGAGTACCCCGGAAAGCTCTGCCTGATCGGAAATCCTTCCTTCCAGAATCGTTTCAGGGCGGGCATTCTCAACTCTAAATACTTTAAAATTCATATGGCCAAAGCGCCCTATGTAAGTATCTGGGATTTCACCCTTAATAGTGATCCGATAAATGGCAGGTCCTGAAAACGATAACTCTAATTCGACATTCTCCATAGAAGTAGGTCTCACAATTCACCCATAAATGTATTGGACCTACAAACCTTAGAAAATCCCTGAAAGTGGAAAAAAAGTGGACATTATCCCAAAGGGACTATGTAATGCTAAACTGGAAGTGAAAAGATTAAGAGGAAATCAGGAATTAAAACCTTCAAGAAGATTGGAAGATTGTGCTAATTGGACCAGCTGAATCCTGTTGCGGACATCGAGTTTTTGAAATGTTCGGTATAGATGCTTTTTTACGGCATCCACGGAAATGAACATTTTATCCGCAATCTCCTGGTTGCGTAATCCTTGGGATAACCATTGAACGGTTTCAAGTTCGCGAACCGTAAGTGTTTCACCCCCCCCCTGAGCAGGGCTCTTTTTGGCCTTCTGTTTTGTACCCGTTTGGATGGAACTGGTTATTGGTTCATCCGATGAGGCTATGGCCGACCCTACTTCTGTGAGAAATTCGGGAACTACCTTTTCCTTTATCAGTTCCCCGACCATCTCAGATATCTCGGGCCCGACCTCTACAAAAGGTCTGAGCCAACGCTGTGGTGCTGCCAACAAGGCCGCCTCCTTTAATTTAGCCAATGCGGATTCAACTTCGCCCAGTTTATAATGAGCCAGCGACATCAGTACCAGAATATCCAGCGCATGGCATTCAAAATGCAGCCTTTTTATTATTTTATCAATCTTAAGGAGCAATTCAGATGCTCTTTCCAAATCCTTTTTATCCCCTCCCTTTATTAAGGCTCTTGCGCCGGTAATTACGGGCACTTCTATCCATACCCATGTGGTCATGGGGTCGACTTCAAGGAGGGACGTCCTTGCCCAGACTATAGCATCTGACGGGTCACCCTGAAGGAGGCTGAATCTGGCTTTAAATGATGAGATAATCTCCAGATCATCGTTATTATTAATTTCTTTAACAAACTTCAGCATTTGGTTGAGCAAGTCTGTTGCTCGTTTGGTCTCACCCATTAGTTGTAAACTGAGAATAGCCCCTATATGGGAATTTACAGATAGGTTCATATCGCTGATATACCTTTTTTTGATGGCGGTGTCAAACTCCGAATAGGCCTCTTTGAGATCAAATAAATTAAATGCGATATACCCGTCCAGATACTCGGCCCAGCTCTGTGCAAAATCACTTCCGCTTTTGTCCATTACTCTCTTCAAAGGACTGGACCACTTTCGTGCTTCAATAAAATCCGCCGAAAGGATATGGACATAATTCATTCCTATCTGTATTCGGGTCAGATACATAATATTGGTAAGGGAAGCCCGGGCAATAGCCTCTTCCAGTTTATGGATAGCCAATTCCTTTTCTCCGCACATATGAAGGCTCATTGCATATAGCAATTCGGCTTCCCCTAAAAACAAATCCGTTTTTGAACTCAGGCGATTGACCGCCTCCTGCGCGTAAGACATACTTTTTTCACCACGACCGGAGAAATAACATATCAGTCCTTTGATAAACCACAATTGACCCTGAAGGTTATCTTCTAAGTCTGAAATTTCAAAATTGCGTTCAACATGGTCTACAACCTCGATTAATTGAGGAATTCGCCCTTGCCCATAATAAGACCATATCCTGGTAAGGAGAAGAAAGCTATTTTTTGCCTGCACCTCCTCCGGGATATACCCTAACCAGAGATCCACATTATGCCATTGGTCCATCCCAAATTCTTCAATCGTATTACCCTTCATGGCGTCAATGGCCTTTTCAATGGAGTTGCCGGCTATGGCATGTTGAATTCCCTTTTCGATATATCCTTCCTTTAAGAACCATTCCGATGCGCGTAAATGGTACTTTTCAATGACTTTTACATCTAATTTTTTTCGCACTTCCCCCTGAAGGAGCTCCTGAAAAATATGATGGAACCGAAACCACTTTGTTTCCCTATCCAATGGGATCAAAAACAAATTGGTACTCCTAAGCCATTGGATAAAATTTTTATTTTCTGATAACACCCGGTCGCCATAAACCGATTGTAACAGCTCAATACAGAATTCATCGAACAAGGAACAAGCCAGGAGTAATTCCTGTGCCCGTTCAGACTGTTTCGTAAATACTTCTTCAAACAGGAACTCACTCGCCAAATGCGATCTTTTGGTGATTTTTTTCAGGTATGACGCTTCGTCAGCTACTTTATAAAGGGCACTTGAGATTAATACAAGACCTGTTATCCAGCCTTCGGTGGTCTCAGATAAATGAACGGCGGAGTCCTCTGAAAGTGTAAATTTGTTAAGCCTGTCAAAAAGGGATATGATCTCCTCCTTATTAAAAGTAAGATCTATCATCCTGATTTCCGTCAATCTGTTATGCGCTCTTAAATGGCTTAACCTTAAAGGGGGGTCTTCCCGTGTACTGATCACCAAATGCATCCCTGTCGGGGGAAACTGAAGTAATTTACCGATCAACCTGAGGACTTCCTCATCTGATATGAGATGAAAATCGTCTAACACCAAAACAAAGTCTTCCTCGATATCGTCAATTTCGTTAACCAGGTTATTTGTTATTTCCGTTAGGGGTGGTAGTTTACCCGCATTTACATAGGCCTTTGTTTGCCCAAGAGATCCCGGGAAAAATTCCTGAATTCCATAGAAAACATAAGTCAGAAAGCTTTTCAGGTCATTATCCTCTTTGGTAAGCGATATCCAGATACAGGTATGCTCTTTCTGTTGCATCCAGGAGCTGACCAGCATGCTTTTGCCATAACCGGCGCCTGCCGAAAGGAGTGTAAGAGGTTTGTGTAGATTTTTCTCCAGATACTCAATCAAATTCTCACGAAGGATATGGTCACTCGTGATAGACGGTCTGTGAAGTTTGGTTCTAAGGAAAGTTCGAATTCTTTCAGACATATTTTGGATTTTCAAATTCCCAATTCGACAGGAACTAAATCAAAGGGGGATACAAAAACCCTAAGGAGATTGATTTTATGAAAAATTTCAAAAACTTAATTAGGAAAAGTAAGCAAAATTCTTCGAAGTATCAGAGGCCATAGGGATGAGATCTCTCGACAAGGTGACTTAATCATGGAAGATTCTGAAATCCTAAATCCTCAATCTTGTTTCATCAAAATTAGCGGAAAGAAAAGATAGAAAAGATGACGAGCAAGAATTATAAGTCAATAACGCGAATCGTATAATTTGAGCACTTTTATTC
>NZ_JBAVZJ010000375.1:0-1555 GCF_049588695.1 Robiginitalea sp. | reverse complement strand
GTGTCGTTGGTGAAAAGAGGTGTATCCATACCGAAGAAATGATTTTAACGGAAAAGATACATGAAAATTGAGGAATGGACTGAATTTAGGAACCGCGGAGTTAAATATTCAACCAGTAGGTCACCTTCAGGTTAATCGATCGCACTTTGGGGCTAAAGGTATCTACAAAGTAATTGTCTGTATAGACCAGGAATAAATCGGACAGGGGTGCAAACCGCCATTGTAACCGGGTGTTGATCCCAAGATTATCCCGCTGGTTACTGTATTGAATCAGGGTAGACCAGAAAAGGGATCTGGAGAATGTGATTTCAATCCGGGGCACGATCAGCCAAATGTCTGCGGAAGGGTAGGGGTCAGGAAGGGTTATTTGATCGTAATTTACCTGCAAAGACAGGAAGGCTTTGGGTTGAACCCGTACGGTCGCACCAGCTTCAATGGATAGGCGTTCCCCGTTAAAGAAGCCACCGATTGTACTCTGCCCCCTGAAAGAGAAAATCCGCCTTCGGTCGGACCCATAACTCAATCGAACCGTATTGTAGTGATAATCTGTATCGGCCGGCAATTCTAACCCATCAGATCCCGTAGGGTCAAAAGAGTCGAAAAGATACGTATACTGGCTGCGCCATTGCACTTCTGCCTGGGATTGATCCCGAAAACGGGCCTCCCAGGACCCACGGATAAAATAATCCGTCAGTTGCATATCCAGGGACGGGCTCCAGATCTGCTGGCCCACAACCTGGAATCTGTGATTGTTGAAGTAGCTGTTTTCAGGCCAGAAAGTCCGTGAAAATCCGGTGGTTCCCTTTAAAATATCATCCCTGCGTATAAAGCCGAGATCCGATCGGAAATTCTCACCAATATATGCCCAATCTGTAAATCCACCGTAATTCCTCGAATTGTAATTTACTGAGGCCCCCGCGGAGAGATCCTTTCCACTGACATCGGGCTGAAATGAGCGGTGCAGGTAAAATCGTCCGTTCCAAAGGTTGTCCACAGAGATCAGGTTGTAATCCACACCCAGTACCCGGTTAAACCGCTCCTCCCGTGTAATAAAATCATCACTGCCAAAAGCCACCCTGTTGATAAGATAAAATCCGATGTTGGACCGGGCAAAGACCACGTGTTGGAGGGCCAGCATGGTATTGTTAAAGGCAGGAATCTCATTGGCTTCATCCTTTTGGGTGTGGATGTTGAAGAAGCCAAGGCGAAATTTGGGATTGAGCTTCCCACTGAGCCTTACACCTCCTAAAATAGGATTTTCAATAGTGTTGCCCGCCGTATCCTGTGCGATTCCAATTCTGCGCGAAAAAAATGGATTGGCATCCCTGGCGCCTCCAAAATCTGCAAATAGATCGTTGTTGTCTATAAAGAACTGCCTTTTTTCAGGCAGCCCCACTTCGAACCGGCTTAGATTGGTTACCTGGTCATCCACTTCTACCTGGGAAAAATCCGGATTGACCGTGACGTCCAGATTCATACTATTTCCAATGGAGAGTTTCGCATCCGCACCAACTTTAAGTCTGTTCTCCTGGTTTTGATTCTCCCGGTCGTTAAA
>NZ_JBAVZJ010000374.1:0-6791 GCF_049588695.1 Robiginitalea sp. | reverse complement strand
TGCCTATGAGCTGAGCAAGACCCTGGCTGTATTTGTCGGACTGATCATCACCAATTGTATCATAATGGGGCGGTTTGAAGCCTTTGCCCTGGGGAACGGGCCCTGGAGGTCCTTCCTGGATGGGATTGGGAATGCCTTGGGGTATGGGGTGATCCTGATCATCGTGGGTTTCTTCAGGGAACTCCTCGGATCTGGGACGCTTTTTGGATATCCCGTCCTGGGAGATCCGATTGCGAAGACAGGTTTGTACTCCATCGGGTATGAAAACAACGGTTTTATGATTCTTCCCCCCGCGGCCCTTATTGTCGTTGGGATTATTATATGGGTGCAGCGGTCGCGTAATACGGCCCTGATTGAAGAGAACTAATAGCAGATTGAACTGAAGCTTTACGTTATGCTGGAACATCTTGAATTATTTTTTAAGTCGATTTTTATCGACAATATGGTTTTCGCCGTATTCCTTGGAATGTGCTCCTACCTCGCTGTTTCCAAGAAGGTCGCCACAGCGGTGGGCCTTGGAGCAGCCGTGATCTTTGTCCTCGGGGTGACTGTCCCGCTCAACTGGCTGTTGGATCAGTACATCCTCCAGGAAGGCGCGCTCGCATGGCTCGGCCCGGAGTACGCGGATTACGATTTGAGCTTCCTGTCCTTTATTATGTTTATCGCCACCATCGCTACGATGGTGCAGCTTGTGGAGATTGTCGTAGAGAAGTTTTCACCTGCCCTGTATAACTCCCTGGGGATTTTCCTGCCATTGATCGCCGTAAACTGTGCGATTTTAGGAGGATCTTTATTTATGCAGGCTCGTGAAATCCCTTCCCTGGCCCTGGCCTTTAACTATGGGATCAGCTCGGGAATCGGCTGGTTTCTGGCCATTTTGGCCATAGCGGCGATTCGGGAGAAAATTCGGTATTCCAATGTTCCGGCCCCTCTCAGGGGACTGGGTATTACGTTTATTATTACCGGACTTATGGGCATTGGCTTCCAGAGTTTTGGGGGAATGCTCACCGGAGGAGATGAAGGGGCGGACAGTCCGGTTCCCGAAACTGCCGCACTTAAAATCCAGGCAGGGGAGGAAGAGGTACCTGTATCGGAAGAGGATACGGAAAAGAAGAAAGAGGAAGTGGTTATTTCTTATAACGATGCAATAAACAAGTAGTAATGATAGCAGCTACAACAACAGTTGGAACGATTCTGATAACGATAGTCGCGTTTTTGGTCCTGGTCATGGCGCTGGTGGCGCTTCTGTTATTTACCAAAGAAAAATTGGCGCCTTCGGGTCCGGTGACCATCACTATCAACGGGGAGAAAGAGCTTGAAGTGGCTTCCGGGAGTTCTTTGCTCACTACACTTGGAAATCAAAAAATATTCTTGCCTTCCGCTTGCGGGGGCGGAGGAACTTGTATTCAGTGTGAATGCCATGTCCTTGAGGGCGGGGGAGAAGCCCTGCCCACAGAAACCCCCCACTTTTCGAAGCGGGAATTAAACGAAGGGGCGCGCCTGGCCTGCCAGGTAAAGGTGAAACAGGATATGAACATCACCATCCCGGAAGAAGTTTTTGGGATCAAGAAGTGGGAAGCCACCGTAGTCCGGAATTTTAATGTAGCCTCTTTTATTAAGGAATTCGTGGTTGAAATCCCTGAGGATATGAACTATAAAGCCGGGGGATACATTCAGATCGAGATTCCCCCATGTGAAGTGCCCTATAAGGACTTTGATATTACGGCCCACCCGAAAGAACACGACGATCCCGAGAAATTCCGGGCCGAATGGGACAAGTTTAATCTCTGGCCCCTGGTCATGAAGAATACGGAAACAGTGGAACGCGCATATTCCATGGCCTCTTACCCCGCCGAAGGGCGTGAGATCATGCTCAACGTGCGTATCGCCACCCCGCCCTGGGACCGGAGTAAAAACGGTTGGATGGACGTGAACCCCGGGATTGCTTCCTCCTATATTTTTGGTTGCAAACCGGGAGATAAGGTAACAATTTCCGGCCCTTACGGAGAATTCTTTATCAACGAATCTGATGCGGAGATGCTCTATGTGGGGGGTGGTGCCGGTATGGCGCCCATGAGATCCCATTTATACCATCTCTTCAGAACCCTGAAAACAGACCGGAAAGTGACCTTTTGGTATGGGGGGCGTTCCAAGCGCGAACTTTTCTATATCGATCATTTCAAAAAACTGGAGGCGGACTTCCCGAATTTTAAATTCTATATGGCCCTTTCAGAGCCCCTGGAGGAGGACAATTGGAAGATCAAGGAAAATATCGATGCGCCGGGCGACGGCTTTGTCGGGTTTATTCACAACTGCGTTATCGATCATTACCTCAATCACCATGAGTCACCTGAGGATATCGAACTTTACTTCTGTGGTCCGCCCCTTATGAATAAGGCCGTGCAGAAGATGGGAGAGGACTTTGGAATCCCGGACGAGAGCATTCGATTCGATGACTTTGGAGGATAAACCGAGTTTTAAATCATTAAAAAACCGATATGTCCCATATCGGTTTTTTTAGCTAACAGGTACTGATGAAACCGCTGAGCGAACAGGAACTTCATAATCTGGCCATGAATATTGTGGGGAAGGAACTGGAGGATGCCGGGTATGAATTTATGGGGGTCAACAGCAAAAAAGGGAAAAACCCCCAGTTTGTCTGTTTGAAAGAAAAGAACCTTCACTTTATTGTCGTGCGCCCGGTGGCCTATCCCCATAACCCTGCGGAGTACGATCCTGCCCTGATGAAAAAAGTCAGGCAACACGCCATAAAATTTGAGGCGCGAACCTACTACGCCGGTGTGGGGTTGTCCAATGCGGCGGACCAGAACCTGCCGGTTTATTTAAATGAAGAATACATTGTGCGGTATGAGGGCCTTATTGAAATATAGCGAATTCCTGTTGGGTTTGTTTTTTGTTTTGCTTGGTGGATGCGCAGAAACCGCCTCTCTAAGGGAGCATGCCTACCAGGGGGGTGCCCTGGGCACCTCCTATTCTATAAAAGTGTTTACTGCGGATACTACAGATTTGCAGCCCGCCATTGATTCTGTTTTCAGAGTGGTCAACCAATCCCTTTCCACCTACCTGCCCGAATCGGATATCAGCCGCATCAACAGTGGGGATTCAGGGGTGCAGGTAGATGAAATGTTTGCCGAGGTCTTTAAAATGTCTGTAGAGATCTACCAGCAAACCGACGGTTATTTTGACCCCACGGTGGGTATCCTTGTAGATGCCTGGGGATTCGGACCCGGTCCGGCCCTGGAGATGGATAGCACACGTGTGGACAGTCTCCGTCAGTATGTGGGCCTCGGGAAGGTACAACTCACCCCGGATTCCCGAATCGCCATGCAGCAGTCGGGGATACGCCTGGATTTTAACGCTATTGCTAAAGGGTATGCGGTGGATCGCCTGGGTGTCATGCTGGAGGATAAAGGAGCTGCAGATTATCTCGTGGAAGTAGGGGGGGAACTCCGCACTCTGGGGATCAATCAGCTTAAAGAGCAGCCCTGGGTGGTGGGTATAGACGACCCCCAGGTACTGGAAGGCCGAAAGATTAAGCAGATCATCACCTTAAGCGATCGGGCTATGGCTTCTTCCGGGAACTACCGTAAGTTCCGGGTGGATTCCATTACGGGTAAGAAATACGTCCATACTATAGATCCGCGTACCGGCTATACCAAGGATTCCAGGATTTTGGCGGCATCGGTCCTGGCGGAGACCTGTATGCGGGCAGATGGATTTGCCACAGCTTTTATGGCGATGGATCTGGAAGCTTCCAAACGTATTTTGGAGTCCGATGACTCCCTGGAAGGATATATCATCTATCTGGATGAGTCCGGCACAACTTCGGAATATATGACGCCTGGTTTTAAAGCCGTCCTGCAGCAGGATTAGCGGGGTTTTTTTCACCCTTGGGATAATCTCCACCCGTCCCAGGGGGCAGTGTTTCCCTAAGAAGAATTTTAGGTTTCGAGGGGTTTTTCAACTCGAGGGATAATCTCCCCCTTGGCCAGGCGAAAACGGTCGGTGTCGGCGGGGTCCATATCCTCAGTGTAATCAATGGGGAGGACCCGGAAACCGGAATCCTTTAGAATATCGAAATAATCCCGGCCATAGATACGCACGTGGTCATACTGGCCGAATACTTTCCGCCTTTCTTCCTTGTCGGTAATACTGGGATCTTCAAAAGTCTGTTCCCGACTTAGATCCTGGGGCACCTGAAAAATACCCCACCCCCCGGGTTTCATCACCCGGTACAATTCCTGTAAGGCCTTGTGGTCATTAGGGATATGTTCCAGCACATGGTTGCAGAGTATAATATCAAAAGCGTCAGAGTCAAAAGGGAGGTTGCAAATATCCGCTTTAACGTCTGCCAGGGGGGAATTCAGGTCTGTAGTGGTGTATTGGAGGTTTTTGGCTTTTCGAAAGCGCTTGTAAAACGCCTGTTCCGGGGCAAAATGCAAGACAGAATGGGGTTTGTCAAAAAAATCGGTTTCGCGTTTCAGGTAGAGCCACAACAACCTATGCCGTTCCAGGGAGAGGGTAGAGGGGGAGAGCACGTTTTCCCTTGGATTCTCATACCCGTAAGGCAGAAAGGCTCGAAACGATTTTCCGTCGATAGGGTCGGTATACCGGTCACCCTTAAGGCTGGAGGCGAGTAGCGGGCGAACCCAGTAACTCAGCCGAATCAGTAAGGGGCGTGGTAAACTTTTCAGAACCCATTTAAAGAGATGTTTCATCCGGTCTTACACAAAATCAGAGGGCGATAGGGTTTTTCCGGAATTCGTGCTCCTCATCGCTCTGGATGCCGAGGGCCTCATAAATGTAGGCAAAAGTGGAAAGCAACTCGGGTTTCCCATCGACCAGGGCGACATCGTGTTCAAAGTGGGCGCTCGGTTTTCCGTCCGCAGTAAGTATTGTCCAGCCATCCCGCAGTTGTTTGATACGGCGCGTCCCCAAATTGATCATGGGTTCTATCGCGACAACCATTCCTTCCACAAATTTCTTGCCCCTTCCGCGTTTTCCGTAATTCGGCATTTCCGGAGCTTCGTGCAATTTTTTGCCTAAGCCGTGGCCTACCAGTTCCCGTACAACCCCATAACCTTCGGCTTCGCAGAATTTCTGGATGGCATATCCCACATCACCCACCCGGTTTCCGAGCGTAAATTCCCGTATCCCCACGTAGAGGGATGCTTTGGTGACGTCCAGTAGTTTTTTGGTTTCGGGAGGGATTTCGCCCACCGCAAAAGTGTAGGCGTGATCCCCATAATACCCGTTTTTAATACTGCCGCAATCAATGGAAACTATGGAGCCTTCCCGGAAGGGTTCATCGTTGGGGATTCCATGGACCACCTGGGCGTCCGGACTGATGTTAAGGGTGTTGGGGAAGTCATACATTCCCAGAAATCCGGGTTCTGCGCCCTGCTCGCGGATAAATTCTTCGGCCATCCGGTCCAATTGTAATCCGGTAACCCCTGGTTTTAATTCGGAGGCCAGCATACCCAGTGTTTTCGATACCACCAGGGCACTTTCGCGCATCAATTCAATTTCTTCAGCAGATTTAACGTGAATCATAGGCTGCAAAGATAATACAGAGTGGGTTTTAAAAGGAATTCCGGGAGAAAACCAGGCTTAATCCCAATCATAGGCGTGTTTGTAAGGCTGTCCGGAGAGTACCTTGATCATATCGCTTTCCAGGTCTTCCACAGCAAATTCAACAATACGCCCGAGTTCCACCCCGTCTTTGTAGAATATAAAGGTGGGGATATTGGTGATATCCAGGCCGGCCTCGTAGTCTTGTGGGGTCGTTTTATCCCGCGTCATGGCGATAACGTCGACCACTTCCAAAGGGTACTCTGTCGCTTTCAGGAGTTTGACGAATTTGGGAATCTCACGATGACTGTCCTCACACCAGGTTCCCATATAAACGACAATCTCAACATCTTCAAGCAGGGGTTTCAGGGTTTCCACATTTTCCGGGTCTGGTGTAAAACCGGTATATCCTGAATTGAACCAATCTGAAAAAGGGGCAACACGCAGGGCTGCAAAATCTGTGGTGCCCACCAGGATCACGGTATTGCCATCGGGTACACGCACCGCAGTATGCCCGGGTCCGGAACCGCAGGAATAAGACAACAGGACGATGAAGAGAAAACCGAGTTTAAGAAAGCGATTCATAAGTTTATAAAAGGGAGGATCTTGTCATTAATTCTGGCGCGGGAATTTCGAGGATTTCCAAAATGGTTGGCGCAATATCACCCAAAACCCCGGAGCGGATTTTTTTGCGATCCGGATCGACCAGGATCAGGGGAACGGGATTTGTGGTATGGGCCGTATTCGGACTGCCGTCGGGGTTAATCATGGTGTCGCAATTTCCGTGATCTGCGATGACCAGGGTGCTGTACCCATGCTTAAGCCCGGTTTCAATAACCGCTTTGGCACAGGCGTCAACGGTCTCACAGGCCTTGATGGCGGCGGGCAGGCTACCCGTATGCCCGACCATATCCGGATTGGCAAAGTTCAGGCATACAAAGTCTGCAGCTTCTTTCTCGAGCTCGGGAATAATGGCATCCCGGATCTCATAGGCGCTCATCTCCGGTTGCAGGTCGTAGGTGGCGACCTTGGGGGAGGGGCACAGAATCCGGGATTCTCCGGGGTAGGGTGCTTCCCTGCCTCCATTGAAAAAGAAGGTTACATGGGGGTATTTTTCGGTTTCTGCAATTCGGATCTGGCTTTTGCCCGCTTCGGACAACACCTCACCCAGGGTGTCTTCTATATTTTCTTTATCGTAC
>NZ_JBAVZJ010000373.1:0-1501 GCF_049588695.1 Robiginitalea sp. | reverse complement strand
ATGTAGGTCTTAGCTAAACCTGTAAGGGACTTTTCAGTCGCTTATTTGCCTACTGGGGTTGACTCCACGGAGGTACGACGCCATTGGAACGGGCATAGGCGATCAACTGCCCTTTATGTTCCCCTGTGTGTTCCAGCACGACCAGAAGGGCCGAAAGGCGATTCATTTTTGCAAATCCCAAGTCTACCTCTTCATTGAGGCTGCCCGCGTCTATCGCCATCATCTTTTCCCTTACAAAGGCCGTGGACTGGTTATAGGCCTTGAGAATGTTTTCCCGCCCGGTTATCGTTTCCATGGTCATAATGTCTACACCCTCCGGCGGTGGAAAACCGAGTTTCATGGCCAGATAGTAATTCGAAGCAGCTACGTGTAAAATGGTTTCACCAGTGGAGCGAATACCCGGAGCAGGCCTCCAGTCCATCTGAGAATCGTCAAAGGCGTTCGCTAAAGCCACAATCTGCCCCTGGGCCATTTGCAGTAAACCGTCAATACTTTTTTGCGTCATGTCGTCCTGGGCATTTCCGGTCAGGCCCACACACATGAGTATCAGGAATCCGATTTTTTTCATGAGAGTTGATTTTGGTTAATAAAGTTGTTGAAGGGGAATTCCTTAAAGATACTCATAATCCCCCGGATGTGAGGATGTTGATGATCTAAAGAAATACAGCATCTCGAGACCCTATGTATTTGGCACTTTACCGAATGCATTTCCGATTATGTATCTTTAGTTTTTAAATCAAACAGACACACTATGAGAAGAATAAGCACCCTGGTTTTAACCGTATTGGTCTTCCTGATTGGAAACACCGCGCTGGGACAGGAAAAACACTTTGAATACCTCGATGTTTTCGATTTGCAGTATGCTTCTGATCCGCAAATCCGGCCTCAGGGGGACTGGGTTGTGTACAGGCGCATGCGCTTCGATATTCTGGAAGACCGCGCTGAGGGCAACCTCTGGATGATTCGTACCGACGGGACCGGTCATCAGAAAATGACATCCCGGGAAGTTTCGGAAAGTAGACCCACCTGGTCTCCCGATGGGCAGCGCCTCGCCTTTGTAAGTGCTACCGATGAGGGTTCTGAAATATACATCTACTGGCTGGACTCCGGAAAATTTGCCCGTCTGACACAGCTGCCGGCGAGTCCGGGATCTCTGAGTTGGTCCCCGGATGGAAAACAGTTGGCCTTTACCATGAATGTGCCTGAAAAAGCGCCGGTTATTGTAAACCTTCCCCCCAAACCCAAAAATGCAAAATGGGCAGGGCCACCCCGAATCACAGACCGCGTTTATCATGAGGCCGACGGACGGGGCTATATCCCGCCGGGCTTTAGTCACCTTTTTGTCGTGCCTTCAGAAGGCGGCGCGGCGCGGCAGGTAAGTACCGGAAATTACAACCACAGAGGGCCTGTGGCCTGGTCTTCGGACGGGACAGCCCTCTATTTCACAGGTAACCGAACCGAGGATTGGGAATATGATTTTCGCAACAGTGAAATCTACCGC
>NZ_JBAVZJ010000372.1:0-2903 GCF_049588695.1 Robiginitalea sp. | reverse complement strand
TGTAGGCCGATTTCATCTCATCTTCTATGTTAATGGGGATCAATTTTTCTCCTTCCGCCATAATGCAACTTTCTTTCTGTTCCTGAGGTTAAAAAATCATGCCAATATACGGAAAAACGGCCTTTTCCGAAGGTGTTATCACCTATTTATTAAGGAATTTATCAACAGGATTCACCCGTTGAAAGGTTGATAAATTAGCCGTTAAAATTTTTGTAATTCTCTCTAATTTTTGTCATTTCGTTTCACGCGATGGAATATGGGTACGGTATTTGACGTTCTTATGAATAGAATTCGTAATTTTAAAAAGTATTAAGGAGGTTTTATGGATGATAATTTTTCACCAAGAGTAAAAGACGTCATTGCCTATAGCAAGGAAGAAGCACTGCGCCTCGGCCACGATTTTATCGGGACCGAGCATCTGATGTTGGGCTTGCTTCGCGATGGAAACGGGAAAGCGATAAGTATTCTCGACGCCATGGAAGTAGATTTGGATCACTTGCGCAGGAAAGTGGAAATTCTGAGTCCGCCCAACCCCAGTGCGACGACACTCCCTAAGGATAAAAAGAACCTGCACCTGACCCGTCAGGCAGAGCGGGCCCTGAAAACCACTTTTCTGGAAGCCAAACTCTTCCAGAGTTCGTCCATCAACACGGCTCACTTGTTGCTCTGTATCCTCCGCAATGAAAACGACCCGACCACCAAATTACTGCACAAGATGAAGGTAGATTACGACGGCGTGAAAGAACAATTTAAAAGCATGATCACCAGCGATAGCGAGGAGGACTACAGTGATACGCCCTCTGCAGAATCCTTTCCCAGCGACTCGGACGATGTCGGTGAAGGAAAAGAAGGCTCCTACTCGGGTGGATCAGCCCAGAAGGGAAATAAAAAATCCAAAACGCCTGTACTGGATAATTTCGGGCGCGACCTGACCCAGCTGGCTGAGGAAAACAAACTCGACCCGGTTGTGGGGCGGGAGAAGGAAATCGAGCGTGTTTCACAAATCCTGAGCCGCCGCAAAAAGAACAACCCCCTGCTGATCGGGGAACCCGGAGTAGGTAAGAGCGCCATTGCGGAAGGCCTTGCCCTGCGCATTATCAATAAGAAAGTATCCCGTATCCTGTACAATAAGAGAGTAGTTACCCTGGACCTCGCTTCCCTGGTCGCCGGAACAAAATACCGCGGGCAGTTTGAAGAACGGATGAAGGCGGTGATGAATGAACTGGAGAAGAATGACGATGTCATCCTCTTTATAGACGAAATCCACACCATTGTGGGAGCCGGCGGGGCAACGGGCAGCCTGGATGCCTCCAATATGTTTAAACCGGCCCTGGCGAGGGGTGAGATTCAATGTATCGGGGCAACGACCCTGGACGAATACCGACAGTACATCGAAAAAGACGGGGCCCTGGAGCGCCGTTTCCAAAAAGTGATGGTGGAGCCTACCTCTGTTGAGGAAACAATTGAAATCCTGCGGAATATCAAAGGTAAATACGAAGACCATCACAACGTCAATTATACGGAAGAGGCTATTGATGCCTGTGTAAAACTGACGAATCGCTATATCACCGACCGCTTCCTGCCAGACAAGGCTATCGATGCCCTGGACGAGGCGGGATCCCGGGTACACATCATCAATATGGATGTGCCCAAGCAGATCCTGGAGCTCGAAAAGCAACTGGAAGAAGTGCGGGAGCTCAAAAACAGTGTCGTTAAAAAACAGCGTTACGAAGAGGCGGCCAAACTCCGGGACGATGAAAAGCGTCTGGAGAAAGACCTGGCCATCGCCCAGGAAAAATGGGAAGAGGACAGTAAACTCCACCGGGAGACCGTTTCCGAAGAAAATGTGGCCGACGTCGTTTCCATGATGAGTGGAATACCAGTGAATAAGATTGCCCAGACCGAGAGTAATAAACTCGCCAAATTGCCGGATCTCATTAAAAACAATGTTATCGGGCAGGATGAGGCCGTGGCCAAAGTAGCCAAGGCCATTCAGCGCAACCGGGCGGGATTAAAAGATCCGAACAAACCGATCGGGAGTTTTATTTTCCTGGGGCAAACGGGAGTTGGTAAAACACAATTGGCCAAAGTACTGGCCAAGGAATTATTCGATTCTGAAGACGCCCTGATCCGTATCGACATGAGCGAGTATATGGAGAAGTTTGCGATTTCAAGACTCGTGGGTGCACCTCCCGGGTACGTGGGGTACGAAGAAGGAGGGCAGCTCACTGAAAAAGTGCGCCGCAAACCCTATTCGGTCATACTCCTGGATGAAGTCGAGAAAGCGCATCCGGATGTCTTTAATATGCTCTTGCAAGTTTTGGATGATGGCTTTTTAACCGACAGCCTCGGACGCAAGATCGATTTCCGCAATACAATCATCATTATGACCTCCAATATCGGGGCCCGACAGATCAAAGATTTTGGTCAGGGTGTCGGATTTGGTACAGCGGCCAAGAAATCCCAGGCGGATTCCCATCAGAAAAGCGTTATTGAAAACGCCCTGAAGAAAGCATTTGCCCCGGAATTCCTGAACCGCATTGACGATGTTATGGTCTTTAATCCTTTGGAGCGGGAGCACATCCACCAGATTATAGATATCGAACTCAGGAAGCTCTATGACCGCATCAGCGATATTGGATACGAACTCAAACTGACCGATAAAGCCAAGGATTATATCTCCGACAAAGGTTTTGATAAGGAGTACGGCGCCCGACCGCTCAAACGCGCCATCCAGAAATATATCGAAGACGCCCTGGCCGAGGAAATCGTCAATTCCAAGTTAGAAGAAGGGGATAGCATAGAGATGGACCTCGATGAAAAGGGGGATTCCCTCACGATTAACATCACCAAAGCGAGTAAATCCTCGAAGGAAGCATAAGTTTTGTAAGAAATTTAGCTCA
>NZ_JBAVZJ010000371.1:0-1501 GCF_049588695.1 Robiginitalea sp. | reverse complement strand
ACTCAGCACCAGTGCAACTATAACCGCACTGCCAAAAGCGCTTACCTCCACTCCGGGAAGGATATTCGCGAGTAGGATCACGGCCAGGGCACTTAGGAGAAGTCGAAGGATGAATTTCATAATTTCAGGCTTAAAATAAAAAAGGCACCCCTGGTGAAGAGGTGCCCATGAAGGTAAATAAAATTTTGGATTAGTTGATGTAAAGTCCTTTGTATTCCAGGGGGTCTATAGCCGGAAGTACTGAACCGAAACGAGCCTCCATGGCTTCGAGGAACAAATTGGCTATTATCGCAGAGCCTCTGGGTGAGGGGTGGCCCCCAACAAGGTAAAAAGCGCCTCCAGTCCCATAGGTGCTGGTCAACACACTTCCATCGCTAAGTGGAATACCCGTGTCCGCCAGTACTTTGAGCGTTGCATTGGCATCGACGAAACCAAGATTGTATTGCTGGGCCAGGGTTTCGATGGTTTGATTAAAGTTCGCTGTGGCATTAGATATCAGCTCCTGCTCCTCTGGGGTAAGTACCCATTGATCTGCCAGGGGAACAGCTACCCCATTGATACTGTTGGGGTTGTTGGGGTCGGCGGGTGTCCCTATTATCGTCTGAGAGGTAAAGGTGAGCAGATCATCTTCGGTAGCCTGACGCATATTAATCAGGGCAGGGTTAAAGGCGGTGAGGTCTGTAAGGTCTTCATCGAGAATTACTACTGCGTTCCCGGGTCCGGCCGTAAAGCTGATCAATCTGCGGGCTACTTCCTCTGCTGAAATTACCCCAAGGGCCTGCAGCTGCTGAAGCCCACCATTGTACGCGGCGTATGCGCCGTTTACCAGATCTGCCGTGGCCGGGTCAAGGGGTATCGGGTTGTGTGGAACGGTAGTGAAAAAAGGGATAGAAGTCACATCAGGAATATTTGCGACAACCCCACTGGCACCATTGGCGGTAAGGGTTTGTAAGAGTGTGTTGAAAACATTGGCAAATACATTGGGATCTGTAATATCAGAGCCTCCGTACGTGGAGGGATCCAAATTCCCGGTTTGGTCTATTCCCGAACCTCCTGATGTGGCAAAACCCAAAACATCATTATTGCCAATCCAAAGGGTGAAAAATGTTGGGTTCTGCGCCATTGCATCCCCGATAATAGTTGCGTTAGGGCTACTGGCCATCCTCGCGAAATACGGATTCGCCAATCCCAGAGCTACACCGGCTACATTCCCATAACCGGGGGCGAGTAAGTGAAAACTCTTGGCTCCGGGAATAGCCATATTATTAAATGGTCCGGAGAGTACATTAGTAATTTCTGTTGTGCCCTGCCCATCTACGGGTCTTGGGGTAGGGGAGCCCGAACTGAAATCCAGGATAAGGCGGTTGCCTGCTATGGGGGTACCTCCGAGCGTCATTCCCCCGAGATTGTCAGCCATAAAAGGAATAATAAATTCCCCGCCTCCCACTTCATCGAAGCTTCCTGTAATCATATTGGGAAAAGAAGCGACTTGTGAGTCGAT
>NZ_JBAVZJ010000370.1:0-2555 GCF_049588695.1 Robiginitalea sp. | reverse complement strand
CCCTCGCTTTCTGCGTCTTCTTCTTCGAACCTGAAACCATCCGGAGTATCTTCTTTAAAAAGAAACCCATCCCCACGCTATCTCCAGGGGTACGGCCCGCCGGGGCACCCTTGATTATGGGAGTCCTGGGGATCTACTTTCTGGTGCAGCTGGTTTTACCCATACGCCATCACTTTATAGCCGGAGATGTGCTCTGGACGGAAGAAGGACACCGGATGAGTTGGAGGATGATGCTGAGGACCCGAAGGGGCAATCTGCAATTTCGGGTAGTGGATATGGAAACCGGGGCAGGAGAGTTGATCTCCCTTCAGAAATGGCTGACGCCAAAACAAAAGCGAAAAGTACAGGCCTATCCGGACTTTGCCTGGCAATTCGCCCAGCGCCTGAAGGAACATTATGCGGCACAGGGGCAGAAAGTCGGTGTCTATGTACTGGGCAACGTAGGGGTCAACCGCAGGGAGTTTCATCCCTATATCGATCCCAAAACGGACCTGGCGGCCGAACCCTGGGACCCCTTCCGGCACCATTCCTGGATCATGCCCTCCCCCTATAAAAAATAAGGTTGTAGCTGCCCGTTTGACCTCCCCTTTTCTGCTTTAAGAATTGTTAGATTGTTCCTACCTTTACCCCTTTAGAATAATCTCCTATGCTGCCGTTACAAACCCTCAGAGAAAATGCCGATGCTATAGCCATAGCGATGGACAAACGCGGTTTGGATGCCCGCCCGATTGTCTCAAAGATTCTTAACCTGGACCAGGAACGCCGGAACCTTCAGGCCCGCCTGGACCAAACCCTGGCCGAGGCCAATAGCGCCTCCCGGGAAATCGGCCAACTCTTTAAGTCTGGAAAAGGCGCGGAAGCCAATGCTCTGAAAGAAACCTCCTCCCACCTGAAAGCTCAATCCAAAGAGCTTCAGGAACAGCTTGGAATTGCAGCAGAGGCATTGCAGGAAGCACTTTATCTGCTGCCCAACACCCCTCACGAGCTCGTACCTGGGGGGCAGGATGAAACCGACAATGAAATCGTCTATGAGTGGGGCGAAATTCCCAGCCTGGATACTGATGCCCTTCCCCATTGGGATTTGGCGGGAAAATACGATTTGATCGACTTTGAACTCGGTGTAAAAATAACCGGGGCCGGATTTCCGGTGTACAAAGGTAAAGGTGCCCGGTTACAACGCGCTTTGATCTCCTATTTCCTGGATAGGAATATGGAGGCAGGATATCAGGAAATTCAGGTACCCCATCTGGTTAATGAAGCTTCAGGTTATGGCACAGGCCAACTCCCGGATAAAGAGGGTCAGATGTATCATGTTCAGGAGGACAACCTCTACCTGATTCCCACGGCAGAAGTACCGGTGACCAACCTTTTTCGGGATGTGATTTTGGAAAAGGCAGAACTCCCCGTTCGATATACCGCCTACACCCCGTGTTTTCGTCGTGAGGCCGGGAGCTATGGTGCCCATGTAAGGGGACTCAACCGCCTGCACCAGTTCGACAAGGTGGAAATTGTACGGGTGGAAACCCCGGAGCATTCTTATGAGGCCCTGGAGGAAATGGTCAACCACGTCAAAGGACTTTTGGAATCCCTGAACTTACCGTACCGCATACTCCGCTTATGTGGTGGGGATTTAGGGTTTACCTCAGCACTGACATATGATTTTGAGGTCTATTCCACCGCCCAGAAGCGTTGGCTGGAGGTCAGCTCCGTTTCTAACTTTGAAGCTTTCCAGGCCAATCGCCTTAAATTGAGGTATCGGGAAGCGGGCGAAAAACCCCAACTTACCCACACCCTCAATGGCAGTGCACTGGCATTGCCCCGTATTTTGGCTGGACTGCTGGAAAACTACCAGGAAGCCGGAGGGATACGCATCCCGGAGGTTCTGGTGCCCTATACAGGATTTGATCGGATTTCGTGAGGTGTCCATAGCCGATGGCCCGTTACAGAATGTCTTTGACAGGGATTCCTGTGGCTAAGGAAGACAAGTTCGTATCTTTGTGGAAATCTCCTGCTGTGAAAACCTGCTTGCCCATATTGCTCTTCCTGCTTTTTGGAATGCCCCTTTTGGGACAACAGGACTTCCTGGCCCAGCAGTATTTTAACGATGGGGATTTTGATAAAGCCGTGGTCTTTTATGAGAAACTGGTAGACAGCAATCCCAGACGACTCGATTATGCAGCCCAGCTGGTAAAATGTTATCAGCAATTGGAGGCCTACGACAAAGCCGTTGCCTACTTACAGGATCAAATCGATTCGGGTAAGGCCCACCCAACACTGTTTATCGATTTAGGTTATACATATGATCTTATGGAAGACCTTCCAAAGAGGGATGCGGCCTACCAAAGAGCTATGGATCTTATCGAATCCAACCCGGACTACGGATACGTGCTGGGTTTTAAATTTCAACAGTATGCCTTGCTGGATTATGCCCTAAAGGCTTACAGGCGTTCCATGGAACTGAACCCCGAACTCGATTACAATACCCAGATTGCACGGATTTACGGGGAACAGGGAGAAGTAGCCTTGATGTATGAAGCCTATATGGACCTCATTTC
>NZ_JBAVZJ010000369.1:0-3815 GCF_049588695.1 Robiginitalea sp. | reverse complement strand
ACATCGTTGAGTTCTTCCGAGGACTGCATGGCCATAGATCGGGACCTGACCCGTTCCAAGGCGGCCCCGATCTCCAGGGCCCTTTCTCGTTGGCGGAGTATTTCTTTCAATTCGGAAAGTTTGCCAGAGGTATCCTCTTTCTGGCTAATACCTCCGGGCGGAGCTTGAGATGACGCTCCCTTATCCTTCCCGGAACTTTCTTTCAGGTTTTTGGGCATCCTTAGAACCGATTTATCGTGTTGAAGTCAGAAATTGGCAAACACGGGCAGTTGGTGTAGCTTATTTCAGCCATACGGAACATGGGTTTGTGCATGCAGGAAGTTACGAAAAAGGACGGGATTGGCAGCAACTTTTAAAGGGCGATTAAACCATGGAACTCCTGCAGGCTTTCTATCTTTGCGACTTTGATTGTGTAATGACCAAAATCCTACTTCTTTCCGATACCCATAACCATCTGGATGACCGTATTCTGGATTATGCCGGGCAAGCCGATGAAGTCTGGCATGCCGGGGATATCGGCTCTCTCGCAGTCACTGATGCTCTTGGGGAAGTTAAGCCGGTCCGTGGGGTTTACGGGAATATTGACGGTGCTGAAGTACGGAGGGAATTTCCCTTAGACAACCGTTTTAAGTGCGAAGGGGTTGCGGTATGGATTACGCATATTGGCGGGTATCCCGGCAGGTATCAGAAACGGGTTCGGGAGGCTATGATGCTGCGGTCGCCAAAACTCTTCATTTGTGGGCATTCCCATATCCTTAAAGTACAATACGACAAACGATTTAACCTGCTTCATATGAACCCCGGGGCATGTGGTAAAGTGGGGTTCCACAAAGTGCGTACGATGCTGCGGTTTGTAATTGATGGGGCTGATATAAAGGACCTGGAGGTTATTGAACTCGGCCAGAGATAGGGGTTTGGGGTTCAAGGTTCAAAGTTCATTAATTAGTCGGCAGTAGGCAGTGGCAGTAGGCAGGCAGGGTTCAAAGTTCTAAAGTAGTCTTCAGTAAGCAGTAGCAGTGGGCAGAAAAAATACCTGATTGCGTTGTATTACTTTCGGAAATACTGCAGACTGCAACTTTGAGCTGGGAACTATGGAAAGGGTTCAAGGTTGAAAGTTCAAGGTTCAAAAAGGAGTCTTCAATTGGCACTGCGTGCTGCTTTTACCGTTTAGGACTCCTGAAACTTTGCCCGATGTATTCACCAAGATATCCAGAATATCCAATAAAAAAAGGGAAGCATATTGGGCTTCCCTTTAACTTCAAAAATTGATCTTCTTTATGAAGTCAGATCCTCGATCGCTGCGTCCGGGGCGTTTTTTTTCACAGATTCAACACCATTTTCCATGGCGCTTTCACTGGAGTACATTTCGCTGGTCCCGATCACTTGTCCGTTGGTGGCCATCAGATCAAAATAAGGTTCTCCTTTCTGGGATTCCTTTCGGGCAAAGCGCGCATCTTCCTGAGAATTGTTCTTTACCGAGGCAATGCCTTTTTCGCAGTTGGCCATACTCTCATAGCCCTGGCTGCTTAGGATTACCTGCCCGTTGGCAGCTTTAAGGTTGAACCGGAATTTACCGGCTTTGTCTGTTTTAACTTCAAATTTTCCCATAGTATATAATTTGGGCCTGAAATTAGGAATTAATTACATATTACGGAAACCCTGGCCTACTTTGTTGGCACAAAATGCAGGTGCAGTTTTCAGGATTTTTGTCAGGGTGTTAATTCTGAAGGTAATTCTGAAAAAATCAGGTGCCAAGGGGAGTACCCCCGCCCCTGTAATCAAGTTATCGAATACTCCTGCAACCCCCTCGCATGGGAATACATTTAACACGCTTCCCCCAACTTTGTATCTTTGACTTTCATCCCAAAGGATTCCATGCGCTATTTTCTTCAATGCTCTTTTTTTGGAAAGCACTATCACGGCTGGCAGCGACAACCCTCCGATCTTTCGGTTCAGGAGGTCCTGGAGGATTGTTTGGGCAAACTCCTGGGCAGCACAGTGGAGATCGTGGGCGCCGGGAGAACCGATGCCGGGGTACATGCGCGGGTGATGTATGCTCATTTCGACTGGTCCGGAACCTTGCCGGGTGAGTTGGTCCATCGTTTGAATGCCTTCCTCCCCGGGGATATTGCCGTTCAGCAGATTTTTCCCGTACAGCCCGAGGCTCATGCCCGCTTCGACGCCCTGAGCCGGACATACCAGTATTTTGTGGTACAACAAAAGGATCCCTTTAGCGAAGGCACTGCCTTTTATCAAAACCGGATTCTGGATTTTGAGCTGATGAACCAGGCAGCGGCATTTTTGATGGAATTTGAAGATTTCAAGGCTTTTTCAAAATCCCGCACAGATGTGAAAACCTATTTATGCAACATAACCCAAGCCCGGTGGCAGGAGGAAGGGGCATATTGGATCTTTACCATCACCGCAGACCGTTTCCTCAGAAATATGGTTCGCGCCATTGTTGGGACCTTGCTGGAAGTTGGGAAGGGCAACCTTTTACCACAGGATGTTAAGACTATTATAAAAAGCAGGGATCGATCCAGGGCCGGAGCCTCGGTACCTGCAAAAGGGCTATATTTGACCGGCATTATATACCCGGAACACATACACCTCAGCGATGGAAAAAGAAAGCGGTAAAGCATTTGACCTGTACCTTTTTAAGAGGGTGCTGGCTTTTACCCGCCCCTATGCCATGACCTTTCTGGGTACGGCTATTGCAGCCATCTTACTTACATTATTTTCAGTGCTCACCCCGCTCATCCTGAAAGAGATTGTGGATGTCGCGATTACGCAAAAGCAACGCGACCTGCTGCTGACCCTTTCGCTGGTCATGCTGGGGGTCCTCATTGGCCAGGTGGTTTGTCAGTTGCTCTTCACTTATTACGCGAACTGGTTGGGGGAATCTGTGATCATGGATATGCGTACACGCCTGTTTCGGCAGATGATAGGATTTCGGATGAAGTATTTCAGCAACTCATCCATCGGGGTATTGGTTACCCGGTCCGTAGCCGATTTACAGCGTATCGGGGAGATTTTTTCCCAGGGCTTTTTCACCATTGTGGCAGATTTGCTAAAAATGGTCGCGGCCTCTGCGATCATGCTCTGGCTTAACTGGAAACTCGCTTTACTCGTTTTTGCCATCCTCCCCATAATCCTTTATGCCACAAGGCTTTTCCAGCGGGCCATGAAGGTGGCTTTTATCGAGGTGCGGGCACAGGTTTCCAATTTGAATTCCTTTGTTCAGGAACGCATTACAGGGATGAAGATTGTACAATTGTTTACACGGGAACTCGTCGAGGCTGAAAAGTTCCGCCAAATCAATGAAAAGCATAAAGATGCCTGGCTGAAAACAGTCTGGTACAACTCCTTTTTCTTTCCGGTGGCCGAGATCGTCACTTCCCTGGCTATAGGGCTTGTGGTATGGTACGGGGGGCTGCAAAACATCCTGAACGTCGGGACGGAAATCGCGGGAACGCTCTTTGCTTTTATCCTGCTTATCGAAATGTTGTTTCGACCGCTGAGGCAAATCGCCGATAAATTCAATACCCTGCAAATGGGAATGGTGGCTGCCAACCGGGTCTTTAAAATCCTGGATACCGACAGCCGCATTGAGGATCTGGGTACTTTGGAAGTTCCGCATATGGAGGGAGCCATATCCTTTCGAAACGTGCGTTTTTCCTATGAGGCCGGAGAGGAAATCCTCCACGGGATCTCCTTTGAGGTAAACCCGGGGGAGAATATCGCCATTGTCGGGGCCACAGGGGCAGGAAAATCAACTATTATCAACTTACTCAACCGCTTTTACGATATCGACT
>NZ_JBAVZJ010000368.1:0-2162 GCF_049588695.1 Robiginitalea sp. | reverse complement strand
TCTCTGGTCGCTTTCGACTCAGGAGAAAGCAACCCAGGTGACTGTTCTTGATACCAGGATGGCCAGTTGATAATTGTAAAGGTCAAGGTTAGTGAAGAAATGAAAAGGGTTTCAAGGAAGCTAATTCAAAAAAAACTGACTAGTTCCTAACTAAAGGATTATCCTGCGACCATGCATAACTATTGATGTTTAGTGATTTGTACAGCCATACGAAAAATTCCTCTATGCAGACTTATAATGCAGACTATGCGCAGTCCATAATCCCATTCAAACTACTTATTTTTTTACTTTTTTTCCATTCACTTACTACTCCATTTCTGTTCTTTTCAGACGAACTCCACTTCAAAACCTAACTGGTCAATGGGTATCAAATCTACCCCTTGGCAATCACCTTTTTCAATTTCGTTTTTTAATTTTTCGGTGACATAGTAGCCTCGGCACGAGAGGTCTAATTTCAAAATATCTGATCTAATTTCATTTTTTTTGATGAACAACTTTGTTGGCATGTACGAGTCTATACCTATTCCTTTTTCTAATTTTGCTCTCTCCTTTTTAATGTCAACTTTAAATTCATCCCCAATCAATTGGTTTAATTTACGTAGTTTGAATTTGGATTTTCCCCAGTCAATATATTTATGCTCATTGGATTGGTAGATGTAAAAATAATTGTAGTGATATCGTTTTTCTTTGTGTACGACATAAGCATCGAAAACCTGTAGCTCTATTGGCAGTACATTAACCTTAAAAATCTCCAATAATTTATCGCTTATTACTAAACCCCAGGGAGGTACAGGCACAGATTGCACAATATCCATCAATTTAGCTCTTTTTAATAGCTGAATGGCATCAATGTTCGGGACAAAGCCCATTTTGCCTCTAACATTAATATTCCATACTGAATTTGGGTCGTCGTATTGATAACCTTCTGTCATTTTTCTAGACACAATATAACCAACAATCTTATTTACCAAGGCTGGTTGAATCTTATAAAGCATCATCAGAATAACTCGTTAATTTTCTTACTGGGATTGGCATCAATGATATCTTGTAACAGATCCGATAATTCTTTCAGTTTAATATAAGCTAATTCTGGGTTATTTAATATCCCTGGATTTTGTTCAATGATAACAACCATTCTATTGCTAACCAAGTTGTCATAATTATTATGATTCGTGTTATGTTTTTATGCCGAGACTACCTTGCCATGAATTGACATTTTACCGAATCATTCCATTTCAATGGTCCCAATTTCTGTAATAATCCACTTGCTTTCAGAGAATTCAAAATTACCATAAACAGCATACCTTTCATTTCCAAGCTCAAACTTGCCAGAAGCACAATTGTAAAAATTTAAAAGCAACTCATATTCATGGATTTCACTTGAAACTAAATGGAATGAATGATTTTTTACCATAACCCTACTAGCCTTGAAATTATGCGAATCTTTGAAACCAATAGACTCCGTTCCTCTTTCAATTAAGAAATCCACAAACTCACTTATGTATTGATCTTTGGCAGAAAGAACAGCCTTTAACAGGGCGCTTTCTGCTTCAAGATCGAGACATTGAATTTCTTTTCCATCTTCACTAAACCAGCGATTCAGTTTTAAACAGGAATATTGGCTAGGAAAGGTTAACAAAATTGCTAGTAAAATAGTCTGGTAAAACATTAGTTAGTGATGTAGTTTGTTATGCTTGGATTGGTGGCACGCCTCCTGGCTGACAGGGAACATTTTGAACATACTTTATCGCCTGACAAAAATGATTATCGAATATGACTGCTAAGCAACTACGGCAGATTATAAGCTGCCTTAGCTAATTATTCAATTGATAACCAATCTCTATGGAAAATTTTTACGATATTGCCCCTCCAGGATATTGTTTATTTCAATAAGAACTTCATGTTCGTTGTTTATATACTTCTCAATTTCGGAATCAGAAACGGAACCATCAAACAGCTTTTTGCAGAATAGACCACAATATGCCTTTATCTTACAAAGATGATAGAGAATTGATTCAGATGTAGATGCGTAGGGTGCATCGAAATCCAAGATAATACCATTTTTATCAAGATCATTAACAATTATTCCCCATAAGAAAGGAGACACTTCCAGGTTATCATACCTTGTCATGTATAGAAAAAAATATAGCTCTCCTCTGTGG
>NZ_JBAVZJ010000367.1:0-2670 GCF_049588695.1 Robiginitalea sp. | reverse complement strand
CTGAAAAGAAAAACCCACCCTCAAACGAATTCAAGGATGGGAAAAAAATTGCTATGAAAAAGAAAATTAATATTGGAGTCCCAATATCAAGTCAAATATACATTTTTTATTTTAATGGGACGCAATTATCCTCAGGAGAACATATCCTTAACTTTTTCAAAAAAGGATTTGTCCGATTTCTCGGGCTTCGGATCAAATTTTTCATCGGTTTGCATACGTTCAAAAAACTCCCGTTGCTCTTTATTGAGTTCTTTAGGGGTCCACACATTGACGTGAACCAGCAAGTCTCCGGTTCCATAGCCGTTAATGCTCTGTATTCCCTTGTTCCTCAATCGGAGAATTTTACCGGATTGCAACCCGGGCTCCAGCTTAATGCGGACTTTCCCGCTTACGGTATCGATTTCTTTGGAAGTACCCAAAACCGCATCTGGAATACTGATATATAAATCGTAATGCAGGTTATCCCCTTCCCGTTTTAAGGTGGGGTGCTCCTTCGTTTCAATGGCTACGAGAAGGTCCCCGGCTATTCCATTCCCGGGTGCATCATTCCCCTTACCCGAAACCTTGAGCTGCATTCCCGATTCAACCCCTGCAGGAATTTTGATGGATACGGTCTCTTCCTGTACCTTCAGGCCATTCGCATCTGCATCGGCCGGCTTCTTATCGAGAACCTGGCCAGCCCCTCCACAGGTGGAACAGGCCGTGGCCGTCTGCATACGTCCCAATATGGTATTCGTCACCCGGGTGACCTGGCCGCTTCCGCCACAAGCCGTACATGTTTTATAGGTCACTCCGGGCGCCTGTACCTTTCGTTTGACCTTTACCTTTTTTTCCACCCCATGGGCAACTTCCTCCAGAGTCAAATTCACACGGATCCTGAGATTGCTGCCCTTAACACGGGCCTGTCCCCCTCCGAATCCGCTGAAACCACCTCCAAAAGCACCTCCAAAGGCACCTCCGAAGATATCCCCGAACTGGCTGAAGATATCCTCCATGTTCATGCTTCCGGAACCAAAGCCTCCATTGCCGTCAAAAGCTGAGTGGCCAAAACGGTCATATCTCTCCCGCTTCTGCGGGTCGCTCAACACTTCATAGGCCTCTGCCGCAATTTTGAATTTCTCCTCTGCAGCGGAATCACCAGGATTTCGATCCGGGTGGAACTCTATGGCCTTTTTCCGGTACGCTTTCTTGATTTCACTTGCCGATGCGCCTTTGGCAACACCCAGTACTTCGTAAAAATCCTGTTTCATAAACCTATTTTCCTACTACAACCTTAGGATGCCGGATGATCCGATCCCCGAGTTTGTATCCTTTTTCGATTACATCTACGACCTTGCCCTTTAATTTCTTATCCGGTGCAGGGATCTGCGTGACGGCTTCGTGAATCTCTGCATCGAAGGTGTCTCCAGCTTCTACTTCGATCACCTCGAGGCCCTTGCCCATAAGGGTATCCCTAAACTTATTCTGTATAAGGGTTACACCCTTAAAAAGTTCTGAATCCTCTGACCTGTCAATTTCCCGAACCGCCCTGTCAAAATCGTCCATCACAGGTAACAAAGCGGAGATCACTTCCTGCCCTGCCGTCTTATAGAGTTCCATCCGCTCACGGGTGGTGCGCTTCTTATAGTTCTCAAATTCAGCAAAGAGCCTCAGAAACTTATCTTTCTCCTTTCCGAGTTCCTCTTTCAGTACTTCTTCCTCACTGCGCTCTTCGGTCATTTCTTCCTGGGTTGAATCCCCTTCTCCCCCACCGGATCCTTCATCTTCCTGAAGCAGTTCTTCGTCATGAAACACTTCCTCCTGATGTTTCTGTTCTTTATTGTTACTCATACGAGATTGATTTAAATACTTGTGATAAATGAAGGCAAAAGTACTGCCATTTCTAAAAAAATGTCAAAATGTCACAAAAAAACAAGAACGGGAAGGGGGCTCTCATCCAACCTCCATGCCTTTTCAGGCAGCAAGAATTTCCTCAAGTGCCTGGTGGACGTTGATGTAGTTAAATGCAAATCCTTCCATGGCCATTTTTTCCGAACTGACGCGCTGTCCTTCGGTAAGGAGTTGGGACATTTCCCCCAAAACAGTGGAGAGTACCCAGGAAGGGACTTTCGGCAGCCATAAAGGCTTGTGCAGTATGCGTGCGATTTCCTGGGTAAGTTTCTTGTTGGTCACCGGGTTGGGGCCCACGGCATTATAAATCCCTTCAAGGCGCTCTTCCAGCGAAAAGACCATCATTCGGGCCAGATCCTCTATGTGAATCCAGGACTGCCATTGCTGGCCGCTGCCCAGGGGAGCCCCAACCCCCAGCCGAACTGGCTTTGCGATTTCCGGCAGGGCTCCCCCATATTTGGCCAGTACCAGGCCGATCCGCAATATACCCGTAGGAATGCCCATCGAAATAAACTCCCGGGTGGCAGCTTCCCATAATTCGACCGTTTCTGCCAGAAAACCCTCAGGCGAAGTCTCTGTTTGCTCTGTGTACAATTCTGTCAGGGAGTCCGGGTAAATCCCAGTGGCCGAAGCCGAAAGCAGGTACTCCACCTGATGGTCATCTAAAGACGCCAAACCCGTCTTTAGCACAGCCAGGCTGTCCGTACGGCTCTGCTGAATTTCTTTCTTATAGGATGGTATCCATCGTTTTGCAATCGTGGCACCCGCGAGGTTTACAAT
>NZ_JBAVZJ010000366.1:0-2558 GCF_049588695.1 Robiginitalea sp. | reverse complement strand
CCTTAATGTTCTCCGAGACGGGTAACGGCCCGGCAAAGTTGATCAAGACCTTTCGTAAGAAGTCTCATCGGCCATTGCTCAAAGGCGCCTTTATCGAAGAAGCAGTTTTCGTCGGTGACGATAAACTGGACACCCTGGTGAGCATTAAATCCAAGGAAGAGGTTATTGGAGACATTGTAGCCCTGCTGCAATCCCCTGCCAAAAATGTTATTTCCGGACTGAAATCCGGAGGAGGCAAGCTGGCAGGTATTCTGAAAACCTTGTCCGAAAAATAATTTCGTTCGCACTATTAACCTAAGTATAAATTAATTCGATTTTTAAAACGATAGTAAAATGGCAGATTTAAAAGAATTCGCAGAACAGCTTGTTAATCTTACCGTAAAAGAGGTAAATGAATTGGCTGATATCCTTAAGGAGGAGTATGGCATCGAGCCTGCTGCTGCCGCTGTAGCTGTAGCCGGTGGGGCTGCTGCCGGAGCAGACGGTGGTGAGGCTGCTGAAGAGCAGACTGAGTTTGATGTAATCCTTAAAGCAGCGGGTGGTTCCAAACTGGCCGTGGTTAAATTGGTAAAAGAACTTACCGGTCTTGGCCTTAAGGATGCTAAAGAGATTGTCGACAGTGCTCCTAAAGCCGTTAAGGAAGGAGTTTCTAAAGATGAAGCTGAAGGAATCAAAACATCTCTGGAAGAAGCAGGAGCCGAAGTTGAGCTTAAATAGTTGCTTTAACCATATGGTTTAGGTTTAGGTCTTTCTGCCCTTTGGGCGGCTAGACCTAAACCCTTTTTTACTATGTATATAAAGGTATATACAGCCTGTTCAGTATTCACGATCTAAATTTGGTCCCTAGATGTTCACAACACAGACTGAAAGAATTAGTTTTGCCACCGCTAAGAACATTCCGGAATACCCGGACTTCTTGGACATTCAGATAAAGTCGTTTCAAGACTTTTTTCAGCTTGAAACCAAATCTGATGAAAGGGGAAATGAAGGCCTCTATAAGACCTTCATGGAGAACTTTCCTATAACCGATACCCGGAACCAATTTGTACTGGAATTCCTCGATTACTTTATCGATCCGCCAAGGTACAGTATACAGGAGTGCATTGAGCGAGGTCTCACGTATAGCGTGCCGTTAAAGGCCCGTCTGAAACTGTATTGTACAGATCCGGAGCACGAGGATTTTGAAACTATTGTTCAGGATGTTTATCTGGGAACCATTCCCTACATGACTCCTAGTGGTACCTTTGTGATCAATGGTGCTGAACGCGTAGTGGTTTCACAGTTGCACCGTTCACCCGGTGTATTTTTTGGGCAGTCTTTCCACGCGAACGGAACAAAGCTGTATTCAGCCCGTGTCATTCCGTTTAAAGGATCGTGGATTGAATTTGCCACAGATATCAATAGCGTTATGTACGCTTATATCGACCGGAAAAAGAAATTGCCGGTTACCACCCTTTTCCGCGCCATTGGTTTTGAGCGCGACAAGGATATCCTGGAGATATTTGACCTTTCAGAGGAAGTAAAGGTCACCAAAACGGGACTTAAAAAAATTCAGGGGCGCAAGCTTGCTGCACGTGTTCTAAAGACGTGGCATGAGGACTTTGTCGATGAAGATACAGGAGAAGTGGTCTCCATCGAGCGAAACGAGATTGTACTCGATCGGGATACGGTATTGGAAAAGGAGCATTTGGATATGATCCTGGAGACCGATGTGAAAACCATCCTGCTTCACAAAGAGAATAACGCCCAGAGCGATTATGCTATTATTTACAATACGCTTCAGAAAGATCCGACCAACTCGGAAAAAGAAGCTGTAGAACATATTTATCGTCAACTGCGGAATGCGGAACCACCCGATGAGGAAACCGCAAGGGGAATCATCGATAAGCTTTTCTTCTCGGATCAGCGCTACAACCTCGGTGAGGTGGGCCGGTACCGTATGAATAAGAAACTCGGACTGGATATCGGAATGGACAAGCAAGTGCTTACCCGTGAGGATATCATTACGATTATTAAATATCTGATCGAGCTGATCAATTCCAAGGCAGAGATCGATGATATCGATCACCTTTCCAACCGGAGGGTGCGTACGGTAGGGGAGCAGCTTTCTGCCCAGTTTGGTGTTGGCTTGGCCCGGATGGCCCGGACCATACGCGAGCGTATGAATGTCAGGGATAATGAAGTGTTTACCCCCATTGACCTGATCAATGCGAAAACACTGTCTTCGGTCATCAATTAATTTTTCGGGACCAATCAGCTGTCCCAGTTTATGGATCAGACCAACCCGCTGGCTGAAATCACACATAAGCGAAGACTTTCTGCCCTGGGGCCCGGAGGACTTTCCAGGGAACGTGCAGGTTTTGAAGTCCGCGATGTGCATTATACGCATTACGGAAGGCTTTGCCCGATTGAAACGCCGGAAGGACCGAATATCGGATTGATTTCCTCCCTCGCTGTTTTTGCCAAGGTAAACCAGATGGGCTTCCTGGAAACACCTTATCGAAAGGTAGATGACGGGAAGGTGGACATCGCCAATTACAAATTCCTCAGTGCTGAGG
>NZ_JBAVZJ010000365.1:0-2766 GCF_049588695.1 Robiginitalea sp. | reverse complement strand
AATAAGCATGAGCCGGGCAATCTCCGGTTCTATGGACCGACCTACACCCACGCTGTGGCTTTTCAGAATATTGACTTGCAGGGTTTCGGTGTCTTTGGCGGAAATCCGGGTGGTACAAAGCGGGCCAAAGCCCGTGTTGATCCCATACACCGGAGCTCCCTTTTCAACGATCTGCGCCACAATCTGTGCGCTGGCCTGAACTTTTTTGCGCGCGGACTCCGTTAGGATACCCCTGAGGGTTCCGCGGGCGATCTGCAGCGCTTTTCCCGGGGTTAGGTGATCCTCTCCGTATGCGAATACCGAATCTTTTTTATCCATAGAATATCATTATGGCCAGATGAATTTAAGAACTTAAATCGGAACAGAACCCATCTTTTACCGATAAGGCTTTCTGACCATCTGGTGTTAGGAGGCAGAGGTCCACTGTAATTCCAGTCTGGATTTCGGGATGGGTTTCCGGGATGGGACTTATCAGCAGGGCGGCGCCAATCGGGATGGTTCCCAAAGAAGGCCCGGTGGTCTTCAGGGCTTGAGAAAGTTAAAGGGAGGGCACAATAGGTTTATCCATTTAAAAAAGGAAAGAATTCCGTGCGGTAATTCCAGGCCCGCATTAAAAAGATCCCCAGGAATATTACGGTAACTACAAATTTCAGAAAGGTGCCGGTCAGAAAACCGATGAAGGACCCGAAAGCGGCTTTCATAGCCTGTTTATGCCCGGTTTTATTGATGAGTTCTCCCACCACGGCCCCTATAAAAGGCCAGATCACAATACCGGCCAGGCCCAAAACCGGGAAAATTATGGATATCAGTAGTCCCACTGTTGTGCCGATCATTCCCGCCCGGCTCCCTCCGAATTTACGGGTTCCGGCGGCGGGGATCCAATAATCCAGACCCACTACAACCAAAGCGACAATTCCCGTAATGACGATCAGCCACCAGTCATTCGGTATTACCTGGGTTAAAATCAGCAGCAGAAGCCCCAGCCAACTGATGGGAGGCCCCGGAACAACCGGGAGAAAACTCCCCAGGATTCCGAGAATCATAAAGAAAAAACCGAGAATTAGCAGCAGGATATCCATGAGGTTATATTGCCTGTTAGTAGCACTGAAGTGCCTAAAGTTACACATCCTGGGGAATTTCGACATTCAGCAAAAAGGTCCCGACCCCATTTTAGAATTGGAGACCCAACGGATTATGGTGCGCTTGCCGCAAATGCAGGCGTGAAAGCACGGAGGTTCAGCGGTGTCCGTACCGTATTTCATCCCCAACCTTTAAATTGGATTAGAGCTTCAGGAACGGGCAGGGGTATATACATTCCCCTCCGAATTCCCTGAAAAAAATCGTAATTTCCGGCCGCACAGCAGCAGTATGAAGCTTACGGCCGGTTTTTATTGGATCCTTTTGGGACTCTGTCTCACCTCATGTGAATGGTTCGCTTCCACGGAAACGAAGACGCGGCAATTGGTAGAGGAGGAGTTAAGCGCTATCGACTGGAATGAAGTGGACCAATACCCCCTCTTTGATGCCTGTGAAGAAACGGCATCCAAACCCGAACAACAGACCTGTTTTGAGCAAAACCTGGTCATGCACCTCTCGATGTCCCTGCAGGATTTTGAGTTTCAATCCGATCAGCGGCTTGCCGACACCCTGTATGTGGACTTTATGGTAGACCCCCAGGGGAAAATCTCTGTGGTTTCCATGGATAAGAACGCTGCATTCAGTAAAGAAAACCCTGAATTTGAACCCATTGTTGCGAGAAGCCTCCGAAGCCTGCCCCGGTTACAACCCGCATTGAAGCGGGGAATCCCGGTGAGTTCGCGTTTTCGAATCCCCCTAGTACTGAACACCGATGACTAAAACCGAACCTTCTGAACTTATTATCCTGGGCATTGATCCCGGTACGACAATTATGGGGTTCGGTGTGATCCGCGTACGTGGAAAAGAGATGGAATTTATTCAAATGAACGAGCTCGTCCTAAGTAAATACAAAGACCACTTTACCAAGTTGAAACTCATCTTCGATCGTACAATAGAACTGATCGACACCCATCATCCGGACGAAATTGCCATTGAAGCTCCGTTTTTCGGGAAAAATGTACAGTCCATGCTTAAGCTAGGTCGTGCCCAGGGAGTGGCCATGGCGGCGGGGCTTTCCAGGCAGATTCCCATCACGGAGTACCTGCCCAAAAAAATCAAAATGTCGATTACGGGGAACGGGAATGCGAGCAAGGAACAGGTGGCCCGAATGCTGCAAACAACGCTGGGGCTCGGCACCCTTCCCAAAAACCTCGACTGCACGGACGGCCTGGCCGCTGCGGTTTGCCATTTCTACAACAAGGGAAATGTAACGGTCGGCAAGGCCTATACCGGGTGGGACGCTTTTGTCAGGCAAAATGAAGGTCGGATCAAAAAGTAATCGCACCACCGGGGGACTCTGTTAAGAAAACTCGCTTCAGACAAGACTGCACCGACTATATGTTGGAGCACAGCTCAGGACGACGGATCAATCCTGCCAAAATGCCTATTTTTACCCTTCTTAAAAACAGAGGGGTTTTGTTTCCGGAAAGCACGGGTAGCCGGATTCCGTACCCCCTGATTTTTCAAAAGGCTCATGAGCGGTATTTATTTCCACATCCCTTTTTGCAAACAAGCGTGCCATTATTGCAATTTTCATTTTTCCACTTCCCTGAAGCATAAATCGGCCGTACTCCAGGCGATGGAAAAAGAGCTCCGGTATTTTGCCGAACTGGGATGGCAGGGCCCTAT
>NZ_JBAVZJ010000364.1:0-3065 GCF_049588695.1 Robiginitalea sp. | reverse complement strand
ACCCTGACCAATACCCTCACCGCCGCATCGGTCAGGGGGCACCAGGGGAATTTATCCGATGTCCATACCGTCATGGCTACGGCCAAACATTTTATTGGTGATGGAGCTACGGAGTACGGGGTAGAAGGAGGTGTTACTACTCTTAGCGAGAATGAAATTGAGGAGCACCTTTTACCTCCCTATCGCACTGCTGTGGCATCCGGGGTGGGTGCTGTGATGGCATCCTTCAACATCTATGAAGGCATTCCCATGCACGCCCATAAAAGAATGATTACGGATGTACTAAAGGAGCAAATGCAATTTGATGGCATTATGCTGTCCGACTGGAAAGGCTATTCCAAGTTTGGGGAGGCTGATATTATCAATGCTGGCATCGATATGGTAATGGCGGTGGATGGGGACCTCGAACTGTTTCAAAAGGGTTTAAAGAAGGCCGTGGAGGAAGGGCATGTTTCCCGGGAGCGCATAGACGATGCTGTCCGTCGCATATTACGCCAAAAATTTCGCCTGGGGCTTTTTGAAAACCCATATTCCGTGGACACTTTTATCGATTCGATCGGTAGTCAGGAGCACCGGGACGTGGCGCGCCAGGCCGTACGCGAGTCTTTGGTTTTACTCAAAAACGAAAAGAACCTGCTACCCCTGACTCCGGGGGTCGGGAAGATAGTCGTGGTTGGGGCCCATGCCAATAATGCAGGACTGCAATCCGGGGGATGGACTATAGACTGGCAGGGTACCGACCGGAATTATACCGGTGCCACTACTATTCTTGAAGGTATCCAAATGAATTCAAATGCAGAAGTGGTTTATGACCCGGATGGCACCGGGGAACATACCGATGCGGATGTAGCGATCATCTGTGTGGGGGAGCCGCCATATGCTGAATTTTTTGGGGATATCGGGCATGAGTCCAATAGCCTTAAACTGGAGTTATCCACAGAGCAAAAGGGATACCTGGAACATTACGACAAGCAAGGGGTTCCCACAGTGGTCGTCCTACTCTCCGGCCGGCCGCTGGTCACGACTAAAGAAATTAAACAGGCCTCTGCGTTTATCGCGGCCTGGCTCCCCGGTTCAGAAGGGGACGGTATAGCCGAAGTGCTTTTTGGGAAGTATAATTTTAAGGGTCGCCTGCCCCATTCATGGCCTGCTTCCCTGGACGATTTTAAAGGAAAATATGGCCCGAACCATTGGGAAGGATCCGTTGAACCCTTGTTTCCATTGGGATATGGACTATCTTACCCATGATTCATGCCTGTGCGGTTTATGGTATAAGTCAAAAATGCCTGAAAGGGCATAGTAAAAGAATAAAGATGAAATCTTTAGTGAATTGCGGACTTGTAGTCCTTTGTTTTTTGGTTTGCGGCTCTTGTAAAAAAGAGGCACCAGTTCGCGAGCAACAAGTTAAAAGTTCTATGGAGTTAACAGCAGCGGATATCCTGGGAAACCCCAAGTACCAGGCTATTTCCTATGGGGGGTATCGACAAAACACCCGGGATATTCAACCGACCTTCGAGGAATTGAAAGCGGACTTACGAATCCTGGAGGCCATGGGCGTAAAAGTCCTGCGCACCTATAATGTACAATTGTATCACGCCTCCAATTTACTCCTGGCTATCCGGGCTTTAAAAAATGAAGATCCGGACTTTGAAATGTACGTGATGCTGGGTGCCTGGATCGATTGTAAAAATGCCTGGACGGACAAGGAGCCCAATCACCAGCTGGAGAGCAGCGCCAATGCGGGGGAAATCGCACAAGCAGTTGTATTGGCCAATGCGTATCCGGATATCGTAAAGGTGCTTGCAGTAGGCAACGAGGCAATGATAAAATGGGCTACGAGTTATTACGTGCAACCTAAGGTTATCCTTAAATGGGTGCTCCACCTGCAGAAACTGAAGGCGGAGGGCAAGCTTCCTGCATCGCTCTGGATTACCAGTTCGGACGATTTTGCCTCCTGGGGGGGCGGGGAGGAACAGTACCATACCCCCGCGCTTACTAAACTTATTGAAGCGGTGGATTTTATCTCCATGCACACCTATCCCTATCACAATTCCCACTATAACCCGGAATTCTGGCAAGTACCGGAATCAGAGGAGAACCTCACGGATCTTGAAAAAGTAGATGCTGCCATGGGCCGTGCAGTAGAATTTGCCAAAAACCAGTACAGGGCAGTCTCCGGGTATATTGAGGGCTTAGGGTTCGATAAGCCTGTACATATAGGCGAAACCGGATGGGCGAGTGTTTCAGATGGGTTTTATGGCCCTGAAGGCTCCAGGGCGACAGATCAGTATAAGCAGGCCCTTTACCATAAATTGATCAGGGAATGGACCAATGCAGAAGGTATTTCCTGCTTCTATTTTGAGGCTTTTAATGAGCCCTGGAAGGATGCCGCCAATAAAACGGGTTCAGAAAACCACTTCGGATTGTTTACCGTAGAGGGCCATGCGAAGTACGCCCTTTGGGATATGGTAGACCAAGGTGTTTTCAAGGGGTTGTCCCGTAATGGAAACCCGATTAAAAAGACCTTCGGAGGGGTTAAGGACTCTGTGCTATCAAATGTACTTCCGCCCCCGCCCCAAAATGAAAAAACCGAGGCAAATTGAATTTTTTGCGATATAACCCCAGAATCCCGATGCGATGTTTAACAAAATACTTACACTTTTTACCCTTGTCCTGATGCTGAGCTCATGCCAAACCGACGAGAAATTAGCAGTTGAAGTTTTTGAAACTGCGGCGTCAGGTAACAAATTGACGCAGGTTGCTCAATCTGATGAAAATACGGCTACGACCGTAATTCGGCTAAGTCCCGAAAATCGATTTCAAACCATTACGGGTTTTGGGGGCTCATTTACGGAAGCATCGGCTTCCCTGCTCAATCGGGTGAGTGCTGAAAACCGAAAAAAGGTCCTGCAGGCTTATTTTGGACCTGACGGGGCACGGTATTCCCTTACGCGAACCCATATGAATTCGTGTGATTTCTCGTTGAGCAATTACTCCTATGCCCCGCTGGCAGGGGATGTGGAACTCCAGCACTTCTCTATTGATGAGGACCGGGATGACCTGAT
>NZ_JBAVZJ010000363.1:0-2566 GCF_049588695.1 Robiginitalea sp. | reverse complement strand
ACCTCGGATCGTCTGCACTCACGTGGGCGGGGCAAACATAAACCCGGGCACCCATTGTGCGCAACATATCGATTTTATCCCTGGAGGATTTAGAACTCACTGCAAGGATACAATCATAACCTTTGATAATACTAATCATGGCCAGGCTGAAGCCTGTATTTCCCGAAGTCGTTTCAATGATGGTACTCCCCGGTTTTAAGATACCCCTTTTCTCAGCCTGATCAATGATATATGAAGCAATCCGATCTTTGGCCGAATGTCCGGGGTTAAAGCTTTCGAGTTTGGCAAAGTACTCCCCGGGATACCCTTCAACTATTTTGCTGAGGTGTACTAAAGGGGTATTACCTATAAGCTCGAGGAGGTTCGCGTGGGCCTTAATTTCTGGATCCATGCACTTTAAGGGTTAGGCGGTGGACCCGATAAAAGGTCCGGTTTCGGCTACAAAAGTAGTATTTTTTTATTTTAAAGGACTTTTCCTTCGAGGTCCAGGATAAAAGTGTACTCCCGTGCAGTTTCCTTCAGGGCATTAAACCTTCCGGAGGCACCTCCGTGACCCGCTTCCATATTGGTATGCAGAAAGAGCTGGTTCTGGTCTGTTTTAAGCGCCCGGAGCTTTGCTACCCACTTGGCCGGTTCCCAATACTGCACCTGAGAATCGTGCAGGCCGGCAGTAACGAGCATATTGGGGTATTCCTGTGCCTTTACATTGTCGTAGGGTGAGTAGGACTTCATATACTGGTAATACGCTTTGTCTTCCGGATTCCCCCACTCATCGTATTCCCCCGTAGTCAGCGGTATTGACGGATCCCCCATGGTAGTGACCACATCTACGAAGGGAACTGCAGCCACCACGCCCCTGTATAGTTGGGGTTTCAGATTCACCACAACCCCCATCAGCAGGCCCCCTGCAGAACCTCCCATTGCAAAGAGGTGCTCAGGACTGGTATAGCCCTGGTCTATCAGGAATTCAGAGCAGTCTATAAAATCAGTAAAGCTATTTTTCTTTTGAAGTAATTTACCAGCTTCATACCACGGGCGGCCCAGGTATTCCCCTCCCCTGACGTGCGCTATGGCGTAGATAAAGCCCCGATCGAGCAGACTCAACCGTGTGGTGGAAAAGAAAGGATCGATAGTACTTCCATAAGACCCGTAAGCGTATTGCAAAAGGGGACTCGTTCCATCTTTCGGGGTATCCTTATGATAGACAAGGGAAATTGGGATTTTCACCCCATCGCGCGCCGTCGCCCATACCCGTTCGGAGCGGTAGTTGTCTGCATCGAATTCCGGATCCATGACCTCCTGTTGTTTTTGAATTACAGATTTTTTGGTCCTCATGTTTACATCGATCACGCTGTAAGGAGAGGTCATGGCGTTATAAACATACCGAAGCTCTTCGGTGTCAAAATCCAGATTCACATAGGGATAGGCCACATAAGTTTCATTGTCAAAAGGAAGGTAGTAGCTCTCTTTTCCATCCCAACGGTTCACCTGTATTCGGGTAAGACCCCGGTCACGTTCTGAAACCACGTAATACTCTTTAAAAATCTCGATGTCCTCGATCAGCACATCTTCACGATGGGCAATGAATTCCTCCCAGAAAGAGGCATCGGTCTGATCTTCACCCACGCGCATCACCTTAAAATTCCGGGCCCCATCTTTATTGGTGACTATATAAAAGTGATTGCCGTAGTGGTAAATCGAGTACTCCAAACCTCGTATCCTGGGGGAGAAAACCCTGAAAGTGCCCCCGGGATCGTCCGCGGGGAGTATTCTGAATTCTGTGGTCAGCGTGCTGATGGATCCTATAATGATGAATTTTCGGGATTTCGATTTGTACACGTAAGCGTTAAAGGTCTCATCCTTTTCCTCATAAATAAGTTCGTCAGCCGAGGCATCGGTACCCAAAACATGTTTGTATATCTGGTTTGACCGAAGGGTTTCCGGATCTTTCCGGGTATAAAAAAGCGTTTTATTATCAGCCGCCCAAACAGCACTACCCGTGGTGTTTTCCAGGAAATCTTCAAAGATTTCCCCGGTCTCGAGGCTCTTAATCCGGATGTTGTACTGTCTTCTGGACAAGGTGTCGACACCGTAAGCCGCCAGCCGGTTGTCCGGACTGATGGAAATCCCCCTTAAATCAAAAAAGTCGAAGCCCTCGGCCATGCGATTTGCGTCAAACAATAATTCTTCCGGTGCCTTGAGGGTTTCTTTGTGCCGCGTGTAGATGGGATACTCTTTACCGGTTGTAAACCGGGTCACATACCAATATCCATTTCGTTTGTAGGGAACCGAGGTGTCGTCTTCCTTTATTCTGGATTTCATCTCCTGAAAGAGCGTTTCCTGAAAAGCTTCCGTATGACCGGTCTTACTGAAATAATAGTCGTTTTCTTCTTTGAGATAGGTAAGGACAGCTTCGCTTTCACGATCCCGCAGCCAATAGTAATCATCTGTACGCTTATCCCCATGGAGTTCCATGACATGTGGGGCCACTGTGGCTTTTGGTGGGATCGGTTCAGGCATCGAAGGCTGTGATTTTTTACAAGAAACCGCTAAAATAGCACATAGC
>NZ_JBAVZJ010000362.1:0-5039 GCF_049588695.1 Robiginitalea sp. | reverse complement strand
ATGGAATTAGAGGGCATCAACCTGAACAGTGAGTTTCTCGGAGAGCTTTCCGGGGCTTTGGACAGGGATATCGCTTCCCTCGAACAATCCATATACGAAGCGGCCGGGGAAACCTTCAATATCGGATCCCCAAAACAGTTGGGGGAGATTCTCTTCGACAAACTAAAACTAATCGCCAAGCCTAAAAAAACAAGGACGGGTCAGTATTCGACGGCAGAAGATGTACTCGCTGCCCTGGCGAAAGATCACGGCATCATCAGGGATGTGCTCGAATATCGTGGACTGGCCAAACTCAAAAGTACTTACGTCGATGCCCTTCCGGAACAAGTAGCCCCTTCTACCGGACGGGTACATACAGATTATATGCAGACCGTTGCGGCCACAGGGCGCCTGAGCAGCAACAATCCCAACCTGCAAAATATCCCGATCCGAACCGAGAGAGGTCGGCAAATTCGCAAGGCCTTTATACCCAGAAATGAAGAATATCTATTGCTCGCCGCAGATTATTCCCAGATTGAATTGAGGATTATCGCTGCCCTCAGTGAGGAAACCACCATGATTGAATCCTTCAAACGCGGTGAAGACATTCACGCCGCCACTGCGGCTAAAGTATTTCAGGTTCCCCTGGAGGAAGTGACCCGGGAACAGCGGTCGAATGCAAAAACGGTGAACTTCGGAATCATCTATGGGGTTTCGGCATTCGGTTTGAGCAACCAGACGGATCTCAGCAGGACTGAGGCCAAAGAGCTTATCGATACTTACTATAAAACGTATCCCAAACTCCGAACCTACATCAGTGACCAAATCGATTTTGCCCGGGAACACGGGTATGTCCAAACGGTACTCGGACGCAGGCGGTATTTGAAAGACATCAACGGAAGCAATGCGATTGTTCGGGGAGCCGCCGAGCGCAACGCCATCAATGCACCCATACAGGGAAGTGCGGCAGACATAATTAAAATTGCCATGATTCGGATCCAGGAAAAATTAGAGGCAGGGGAATATCGCACAAAAATGCTCCTGCAAGTTCACGATGAACTGGTTTTTGACGTCTTTAAACCCGAATTAGATTCAGTCCGCAAGCTGATAAAAACAGAAATGGAGCAGGCATATACCCTTTCAGTGCCCCTGACCGTAGATATTGGTGTGGGAGACAACTGGCTGGAAGCCCATTAATTCGGAATTACGCGTATCGGTGTTACCGCCTTTCAAAAACTAGGGATCCGGAAACCTCTAGATCGTCAAACTCTTCGCCCTCGAGAAACAAAGTGAGCCTGTCTCCATTGAGGGTGGCATCTATAGAGATGCTCATCCCATTGGAATCGGTGATTCGCAGCTGGCCGTTTTCAAAAGTATAGGTAGCCGATTCGGAATCGTTTTCAGTAGGACAATCGATGCTCAAACTTCCCGTGAACAAACCCGACAAATCGAGATAGTCAATGGAAGTGAGCAGGGTAGCCTCATTATCCGCTTCCAAAATCATCGAAATAAGATAACATTCCTGGGCCGCCAGGAGATTGAAAAGGTCTGCCAGGCCCTGTTCTTCCTGTGAACCAGAATCCAGCTGAAGCGTCACGGCATCCCACGTCCCTTCGATAGAGTTGGAACCGGAATCTCCATCATCATCTGAGGAACAGGAAAGGAGACTTGCCATTAATAGGGCTGAAAAGAGTAATCTAAGTTTCATATTACAGAGTATATAGTATGGTTATGAAACGTTTTTTTTAAGGAATTCGTATATATAAATGCTCAAAAGGCAAAGCGGTAGGTCGCCTTTAACAGGAGGGTATTCCTGGGGATCGCATCCCCGAAGATATTGGATTCCAGTCCTCCAAGCAGGGCCTGGTTCGGATCTCCGGAGGTGGTGAGGTCCTGGGACCATACAAGGAAGAGTTCAGAACCCGGAATATACTCCCAGCGAATGACCAGGTTTGAACGGAATTGCACGAAAGAAAAATCCGGGTTGTCAAAGCTGAAATCCGGATTCCCATCGCCGTTTTCATCCACGCTGTACACATCTTGCGATTCGCTGATCTCAGCAGGGCCGTATTGGCGTATTCTATTTTCAAAACGTTCTGCCAACGGATCGGTAACCGTCTTAAAATCTGTATACAGCCCGTTAGAGATAAAGGGCTGGCCCCAGTACTGAATCGTCAGGTTGGGATTGATGGTATAGTTCAACCTCAGGGACATCGAAAAAGTCTCCTGGGAAATCGATCCATTGAGGTAACGCGGCTGCCCGTCTACCGATAAGTTGTCTACAAACTGAAGCTGGTCCTCATTCCGGCTGAAGTTCGGAAATACTGAAAATTGAAGGGCATTGGTAGGCTGATAGGAAAAACCAGCCTCCACGGAATATCTCCAATACGAATTATCCACCGCCTTCGCTCCATTGTGGAAAAAGCTGAAACGCAATTTCTTCCTCGAATCTGTATTTATACCATTCCAGAAACTGAGTTCGGGCGATATTCTAAGGCGGGGGCCCCCGCGGAGTGCAAAATTAGAATACTGAAGGGGGGCGTAATTAAAGCCAATATTCGTAAACCAGTTATTCGCCCAGTTCTGGAAACTATTTGTATTCAGACGGATATTATTTAAATACCCTCCAAAATCCCATACTGCCCAATGGTTGTAATTGATCCCAACCCGTCGGAAGGTCTTGTCCGGTTTCAGGGTCTGATAGGCCACCCAGGTATAATGCCGGATATCATCCGCCTGACGCTGAAAACCAATATCGTTAAGTTCCAGCCCGGGGGACCTCCAGGTCGCCCCACTTTCAAATCTCCAGTGGCCATTACCGACTTTTCCAAGCTGCAGGTTTCCCCCGGTCCCGGACAAAGAGGTCCGCTCCGGATCCACCTCCACATGGGAGGCGCCCACCCTCTGGAACAGGTGGGTAATACTTTCCTGTGTTCTCAGGATAGCCTCCTCGCTTCCCAGGATATGGCTCCAGATCAGGCTCCCGCCGAGATACCAGTCCCGGTTATTCCATTGGTGCTTAAAATCCAGGCCTCCCGAGTAGGCCGCCGTATGCAGGAAATCCAGAGAAGCGGGAAGTTCTTCCCTGTTCGTTGCTGTGAGAATTGTCCCTATATAGGTATCCCCTTCATTGAAGTCCTTCTGAACCCGACCTACGAGGTAATTGGTGAGGGGTTCTACGACTTCACTTGTCCTGTCCCCATTGGTGTCTATCGTAGCCGTCCTCCTGGCCGTCAGGCTTTCCAGCAGGCCAACAGACCAGCCATTCTGGGTTTTCCCACTGAATTTTGCAGCTCCGAGTATGGGGGTGCTTTCGGGCACATCGGCGTATTCCCCATCGCTCAGATCCGGTGAACCCTGGGGGTCCCTTCCGATCCTCCGGGAATAAAATACATTGTCAGAACCAAATGTATTCCCCGCAATGGATGGCGACACCGGCAGTTCAAAAATGTTTTTGTTTTCGACAAAGAAGGGGCGTTGTTCCCGGAAGAAAATCTGGAATCCGTCCAGGGCGATGGCTGATGGATCCGCCTCCACCTGTCCAAAATCAGGATTGACCGTCAGGTCGAGCGTAAGGTCATTGGTGATGCCGATTTTAGCATCCAACCCGGCAGTCAGGTCTAAATCACTTCCATCTTCAAAGGGGTTCCCCTCATCTGCCTCAAAACTCCTGCTCCGCACTACCGTATAGGGCTGTATTTCAAGCTGATTCTGGGGTTCGAGGTTCTTAAGCCCGTGAAGTTCCCCAAATTCACTGACCCACCCGGGTTGGTCAATGGGCTTACGTTGCCAAAGGGAGCGTTCCTCCTCCCGGAAAAAACGCCGGGTGGACTGCAGGCCCCATACCTGATCCGGGGCATCGCTGAATTTTAACTGGCTCAAAGGAATCCGAACCTCAGCGGTCCAGCCTTCACTGTCAATCCTGGTTTTGGTATACCAAATCGGATTCCAACTTGCATCCCAGTTGTTCCCGTTATTGGACACAAATTCATCTCCCTTAACCCCGGCCGCCGTAATCGAAAACGAAAAAGCGGAGCGCTTGTCGTTGTAACTATCTATATTGACCTCTACCCAGTCTCCGGCAAAGCCGTCCCTGCGGGAGAGTCTACGCTCAATCTTGTCGGGCTCCGGATCGTAACACCTGAATGCGAGATACAGGTTTTTGGCATCGTAGAGTATTTTGAATTTGGTCTGCACGCTGGGTGCGGTATTCTCATCGGGCTGGAATTCAATATAATCCCCTCCCCAGGATACCCGCTCCCAGATGGCATCAGTGAGTTCCCCGTCAATCTGAGGGGCCTCTTCGGGAGCTATACCTGTTGTCGTGTATTTCTTTTTGACCACTTCCTCAGATGAGCCTTCAGCAGCGGCCGTCCCGGTTGTACCCGGGGTATCGGAGGGGGTATCCTGGGCCCCCAAAATCACCGGAAAAACCAAACAGAAAATATATAAGCGTACTTTGTACATTGAATCTTCTCGGGTAGTAACAATTATAAGGACTGATCGCACTTAAGATTGTTACACCCCATGGCCTCCTTTTTTGGAATAGTTTGACAGCCCCGGTTTACATTGGGGAATGAGTGGGTTTAAGGCGAATAATCCCGGGGCTGATGGCATTCAATACGAATTGAAAAAATATGATCTGAACCCATTTGTTATTCTACATTATAATCGTACATTTGCAGCCCGTTTATCGGACTTGAAGTGTTTAATTTAATATACAAGTAGTGGATACATTGAGCTACAAAACGATTTCGGCCAATAAAAAGACCGTGACCAAAGAATGGATATTGGTCGATGCCGATGGTCAGACTCTGGGCCGCCTTGCTTCCAAAGTAGCAAGCATGCTCAGGGGCAAGAACAAAACAAATTTTACACCCCACGTGGATTGTGGTGACAATGTTGTGGTCATCAATGCTGATAAGATCACCCTCTCCGGGAATAAGTGGGAAGATAAAACATACATCCGGTACACGGGTTATCCCGGCGGACAGCGTTCCAAAAACGCGCGTGAGCTGATGGATAAAAATCCTACCGCCATGGTAGAAAAAGCAGTGAAG
>NZ_JBAVZJ010000361.1:0-2431 GCF_049588695.1 Robiginitalea sp. | reverse complement strand
TTGTAAGTCTTCTTTTGAAACGGCCCGGATTTTCTCGGAATAGGCGAGCAGTTCCTCCGGGTCGAGGTCGTAAATAAAACTCAGGCCCAGATACCGCCCCCGGCTTGATAGATCTTCCAGGGAAAGGCTGAAATTTCGATACAAGCCATATTTTATAGATTCAAAATAGGCATCGCTGAAATTACCTGAAGCGATTCCCTGAAAATTCTCTCGAATCCGCTCTTCAAAGGTTTTCAGGTTTTTCCCAAATATTTTGGGTACATAGAAAATAAATGTTGATCCGTCCTCTTCCAGAAATTCCTGAAAGCCCCCGGCATAGAGCACTTCATTTTCGAGATTTAATTTGTCGATAAAACCAGTTTGATTGCCATTAGACATCATTTGACCGATGAGTTCAAGGGCCGGGCGGTCGGGATGCGCATAGGGGACGAGTTTATAGCCCATAAAACCAGCTTTTATGGGTGTAATCCGCACCTTTTCCACTACCCTGCCCTCAAATGAATTCTTCTCATATTGGGGAAATTCAGGTACCTCACCCCGCTGTAGTTTTCCAAAAGATGCTTCGATCAGGGGTTTAACCTGTTCTGCATCAAAATTTCCGCTTAAGACCAGCGCCATATTATTGGCTACGTAATAGTCCTTAAAGTACTGGTACATTTTGGTAAGGGACGGGTTCTTTAGGTGTTCTACACTCCCCAGGACTGTCTGGGTGCTATACGGCTGATCCCCGTAAATGTATTCATTGAATTTGGTGTAAACCCTTCGTTCCAGGTCATCTCCCGCCCGGTTCTTTTCCTCATAAACGGCTTCGAGTTCACTCTGAAACAGGCGGAATACCGGATCCTGAAACCTATGGGCATAGATATCGAGCCATTTGGGTAATTGATTAGAGGGAAAATAGTTGTAATAATTCGTGTAATCATTGCTCGTACTGGCATTGACCCCACTGCTTCCAATGCCCTTTATGAGCCTGTCAAACTCATTCGGGATAGCGTATTCAGAAGCTTTGAGCTCCTGGGTATTGATGAGCTTCTGGATTCGGAGTTTCGCCTCTTTATCCTTTTCCACAGCCAACTGGTCATAGAGCAGTCGAATAGAATCCAGATGAGGTTTTTCAAGGGCATAATCCTGTGTGCCCAGGTCTTTAGTGCCCTTAAACAACATATGCTCGAGGTAATGGGCGATTCCGGTAGCATCAGCAGGATCGTTCTTTCCGCCTGCATTCACCCATACGGCTCCGTAAACATTACTGGCATTTTTATCTTCATTTAAATAAACCTGAAGCCCGTTGGAAAGCTCATAGTGCTCCACATTGAGTTTCAGGTCCTGGGTAAAGAGGGTCCCTGTAGACAGATATAGCACTGCAATTAGTAACCGGCGCATTTGAGAAGTTTTTATGGATGGTTGTTCTTCCCAGTAAAGTACAATCTTTGCGGCCTACCCACAAATTATCCCTTGTATTAAATATCACGGCAAAGTGTTCTCTAACAAAATCCTGGAATAAGCCCTGGACTCCACTGCCAACTGCCAACCCAAATACCTCCTGCATACTGCCGCTGCCCAGTGCCTACTTCTGCGTACTGCCACTGCCTACTGCCGACTCCTTTGTGAACCTTGAACCCTTTCCTGAGTACACAGTTACCAGTTGCAGTAGACACTTACTGCATACTGCCACTACCCAGTGCCTACTTCTGCGTACTGCCACTGCCCACTGAAGACTACTTTTTTGAACCTTGAACTTTGAACCTTAATGCAAAACCCCCACCTAACGGCAGGGGTTTCTTCGCACTAATACTACTAAGATAAAAGGCTTATCGCAAGCGGTCCACAGATTTTACGAGATCTTCATCCTTCTTGATAGCCTTATTGGCCATCACTAAAAAAACGATAGAAACTATAGGAATCAGCATCCCAATACCCTTCTCGGAGACCGAAGTCTCTCCGGATAGATTTAGGGCCCGATACACGAAAAATCCTAGTAAAAAAAGGTTCAATAACATGTTGAAGCGATTCAACACGAATTGGTTTTTTCGATTTTTGAATCCAAGGAGGGCAAAAAGCGCCAGGGCTGCAGAAGTGTAAAAAGCCGCGGAGATCAATATCTCCTGACGCGCATATACCTCTTCCCCTGCGGCATCTGTCCATAGATTCAACCAAAACGGAAGCACTGCGGTAAGCAGAATAACCACCGCAAGGTAAACCGTTTGAATACGCTGAATCATTTATTCCTTGAATTGTTAGGCAAAAATAGGTGAATTTGAGATTTTATGCACGTCATTGGCCCGGGAATCGTCAGGAAATTCCGGGGATTGAACTGCAGGATTTTGAAAAAGAAGGTATTACATCCATATTTACATATAATAAAAATAGATATAGAAAAATATTCGTATATTCGCTCCGTTATTAGTTATATCCCTTCCCTGCTCAGGGA
>NZ_JBAVZJ010000360.1:0-3908 GCF_049588695.1 Robiginitalea sp. | reverse complement strand
CCCGTAAGGGTTGCACCCGTAAGGTCCTGATCGTCCGTGGAAACAAACCCACTTAAGTCAATCGTTTGGGTTCCTCCGTCTTCCAGGGTGAGGGTTACAATATTTCCGCTCAGGCTGAAGTCTGTGATCTGCTGGTCATCAGTGTTGTCAAGATATGGCGTCAGGTCTACAGTACCTCCGTCTTCCAAGGTCAGGGTGTTACCACTCAGGCTCAGGGCCTGGTCATCTGTACTTCCAAAGGACAAGGCATCTATGGCATCCTGTACATTGGCAACTCCCAGTCCGCTGGTAGTATCGTCATAGAAGTTTGAAGCTGCCCGCGTATCGAGAATAACATCTGAACCATCATTGTTGGTAAAGGTATACGTGCCATCGGCATTGTCTGTGATATCAGACTTGTTAACCGTTTGTGAAGCTCCGCTTTCATTAACGTATGTGAGGGTTCCGTCCCCATTGTCTGTAAGATTGGTAATAGTTTCTGAAATCGTCACGGAAGCGACATTTAGATACAATGCACCATCGGTGCCCGCCACAATATCGTTGTTAAGGTCTGTACTGATGAGATCAGCAGATAGCGTTCCTCCCCCATCGGTCACCTCTACAGCTCCGGCATTCACCAATACATTGGTGTTATATTCATTCCCGACCACCTGATCGGTATCGGCTGCTGCATTAGTTGCAAGTTCATCTACCGCAGCTTGCACATTGGAAGCCGCCAATCCCGAGGTCGTGTTGTCATAAGGATTACTCGAAGCATTCGTATCGATCGTCTGGGACACTCCCAATTCATCTGTATAGGTATAGGTCCCGTCTCCGTTGTCGACCAGGGTAGAAACCGAAGTATCTGCTATGGTCGTGGTCGTACCCGAGGCATCGGTAAAGTCATAGGTGCCGTTACCGTTGTCCGTCAGGGATACAGTGCCTGCTGCCGCGTTGATCTCATCGATGGCCTGCTGCACATTCGTGGCCGCCAATCCCGAGGTCGTGTTGTCGAAGCTTACCTCAGCGGCCGTTTGGTCATCAGTATCTGTGAGGGCTCCAATATCGGCAATGGGCAGACTTACAGAATTCCCATCGCTGTCGGTAAGTACAAGGTCTGTACCCACAACAGCCAATGTTACATTGGTTGTATTCGTATCGGTGGATGTGCGTTCCCATGAATCACCGTCCCAGAAATAAATGGTACCGGTATTTGTGTTTACGTATATATCCCCGATATCGGCACCCGAGGGTGTAATTGCGCCCGCTGCTGAAACATCGGTTCCACTCAGGACTTCACAATTACATTGATCTTCCAGGGTAACTGTAGTCTGGGAAAATCCTAATCCGGAGACCAGGAGTAAAAAAAGCAGTACATAAAACTTTTTCATCGTACTAGATTTTGCTTTAGACGGCTCCAACCGGGGGAAAATGGAAATGGGCAGTTTGGTTCGATTGATTTATATTGTATATCACCTGTAAACGATATGATTCCTTTGGTCACTTGCACTTTAAATGGCATTTATAATTATATCTGCTGGTTATAAGACAGAATAATACCTTACAAAATTAACCGTAGGTACAGGGGTGGGAAATTATTGTTGTGAAGGCTCTCAAATGCAGTGTATAGTGACACAATTTTGAGGTCAAAACAATACCGTTTGTCGATTAAGCCCCTATTTGCAGATGTTTTGAGCTAATAATTTCTATTTCAGAATGGTTTATTACCTTGTAAATCCCTTTGGTGAAAAGATTGGTAGGAACCTCAATTCATGTTTAACAGATTAGTAATCGGTCCATATGCAATAATGTTCTGCTGAGGCGTAGAACCCAACTGTTAATTTCGAACTCAACAAGTGTATTACCAACCATTAACACACCTTTAATTACGGTAGGTCCGGACTGATAATATTGATTCTCTGAAGAAGTGTATGCTCCCTGCAGATATTTTGCTATCGATGTAGGCCAAAAAATCCACCCTCAAAATAGCGCACTGACCTTGCAGTTCTAAAGATCAGCATAGAAATAAGAACAGTTTAAAAACGCTGAACGGATCTAATAATTCATCGTGTCGATATTACATCAGCCCTAATAGTTTATGCTTATAAAATCACTTTCTGGTCTGCGAGTTAAAACTGCTCTGAGAAATCAATCGCAATAAACTTGGGTTGTGAAGTTTGCCGTATGGAGGCTTGTGCTACCCTTTCCTGAGATTAGGTATCCTGCATTTTATCGATAAGCCTTTTGTGATGGTATCTAAACGAGAGTGCAACGGTAAAATATACAATGATTACATCACCTCTTTTAGAAGGTTAAATTCAAGGTTCAGACCTAAATTTAAGAATGTAAAATGTACCCCTCAATAGGGCCAAAGGACAGGCCTTAAGTATAAGTGGGTCTCACGGAATAAAGCGTGTAACTAACGTATAAGCTGAATCCAACCTTTTGTAGTCCCGATTTCAGCCCCCAGATCCAAAATATAGTAATACGTCCCTTCGGGTGCTTGCTCCCCATTTTGGGTTCCATTCCATAACTGGTCTTCTACCATATTTCTATCTTCAAAAATTTGCTGTCCATAACGATTGAAGATCTGAATGCTACTCGCCGGGAAAGCGGCAATTTCTCGAATGACCAGGAAATCATTTACTCCATCCCCGTTGGGTGAAAACTGGTTAAAAACAAAGCCCGCTGGCACATCGAGGGGATTGTTTACATCGACCTCTATACTGTCAATATTATTGGAAGGTTGTGGGTCCGGGGGGAATGAACTGAGAATTCTGGCACTATTGACAAAATCACCTTCTCTGGGGACCGTTACCGCGATTCGCAATTCTGCTTGTTGCCCGGGACCCAGACTTTGGATGGTCCAAATACCTGTATCCAGGTTGTATGAATTACCCTGGATAGGCGAAAAAACATGATAGAGATATTCAAAACCGCTCTCCGCTACCGGTCCTATAAAGTCTTCTACCCGAATATTGCTCACAACACCTTCATCTGAATCGTTGCGGACGATCACCAGAAAAATCACCCTTGATCCCGTAAGTGGTGCTATCCGTCTCCTTAAAAACTTTCCGCCATCGACCGATGCGAATTTCTCCAAAACCAGGTCTGCACCATCTGGCACTCCTAGCTCCAGGGTCACTGTACTTATATCGTTGGAAGGGTTATCGTCTAAAGGGAAGGATTCCAATAATTCAGCCGTATTGGTATATAAACCGTTCTCGACCACTGTTGCCCGTATTTCCAGGGATTCAGAAGATTGCGGCTCTAATTCCTGTATCGACCAAATTCCCGTTGTTGGGTCGTAGGCTCCTAGTGAAGTGGTATGTCCAATATAATCAAAGCCCGATTCCAGAAAATCCCCTACCTTGACAGCTGCCGCCTGGGTATCCGTCAGGTTGCTAAGACTGATTGTAAAGTTCACTTCATCCCCAACCGAAGCCTGGGGATTATCAATGGATTTCAATACTTCAAGGTCAATGGGATCTGGTTCACAATCTACACTAAAGTTTGGGCTGCAGGGGTCCAGAGGATCCGATCCGTTTTCCAGCTCTTCACCATCACTGATCCCATCGCCATCGGAATCGCAACCCAGGTTGAAATTATCCGGTATACAGGGATTGTCGTTTGCAGGATCTTGCTGATCGTTTACTCCATCAGCGTCCGTATCAAGTATATTTGAGTCAAGGGCATCGATAATGTTGTCTCCGTCCTCATTTTCAGGGTTGTCAGGATCGGCTCCCACCTCTGTTCCATCGTCAATGCCATCCCCATCCGTATCAGGATTATTGGGGTCAGTTCCCAGGGAAGCCTCGACGCCATCAAAAAGCCCGTCCCCATCAGTATCGGCATCACAGTTCGTAACTGTAATGAGCACTTCCACCGATTGATTTGAACAGGGCGGCTGTGCCGAGGAAGTTGTATAC
>NZ_JBAVZJ010000359.1:0-1640 GCF_049588695.1 Robiginitalea sp. | reverse complement strand
TTGTATCACCGGGGTTTATGTTGGAGCCTGTGGACTCCCGATGACCATTGTAAACCAACGTAAGGTAGATCCATTCGCCATTTGCCGTACAGAGCCCTGCAGGCTGGTAAATATCGGAGGACCTAAGCTCGTTCCACGGCATTCGCCAGTGCGTGGGCTGCCGCCTCCCCCGAAGCCATGGCTGCATTGAGCGATCCGTTCAACAAATAATCCCCGGCGACAAAGAGATTTTCGAAGTTTTTGCTTTCGGGCCTTTCCAACTCCATTTTCAGATCGGTCCTCCTGGGTAGCGCTTTGTCAATACTATAGTGCTTTAAAAAGGTTTTGGTTTGAATCCCGCAGAGACGTTCCAGCTCTTCACTGACCTTTTGTATCAATTCCGCCTGAGTTAAATTGTGATTTTTAACCACGGTCACCGAGAGGACCGGAAAACCTTCCACCTGCTGTCCAAAAGGATAATAAAGATTATTCACCAGGGCATCGGGGTCTGAAACCAGGGCGATAATACCTTTGTCAAACGTCGGTTTCGCCACACTGAAATAAAGGTTGTCGCACCGCTCCCATGACACTTCAGTTCCCTGGAGCATTCCAGTTTCCGAATCAAAGGGAACAGTAATCAGGGTGGCCCGACTGGCCCGTTCTTCACCTCCGTTCAAGATTACGGACCCCGACTTTATTTGTTGAACCCGTTGACCGTAGTTCAGGGATGTTTTTTGAAGTCTGTCAGCGAGTTGTCTGGAAATCGCACCGATGCCCGCGGCAGGAAGTGCGGCGTACCCCTCACTGAACATTTTAAAGGTAAATTCAAACATACGTGAGGAGGTTTGGAGTTTTTCTTCCAGGAAGATACCCCCGAAAAACGGCTTAAAAAAAGTCCTTATCAACTGGTCGGAAAAACCGTATGCCTTCAGATACTCGAGCGTGGTCTGCTCCGGGGTAGAAAAAATCTCTTCCACCGATTTTTTTTTAAGGCTTCCTGAAAGCCTGAAAATCTTCCATTTATCGGCAAGGGAACCTACTTTGGCTGTAAGCGTAGGCATCAAACTGGATAAGTCCCGTAGCGGATCCCCGATGCGCTCAGGATTGCCCCTGGAAAATATAAGGGCCCCCGGGCGAAAGCGGTGCAAATTTAATTTGTCATAGTCCAGGTGCTTACGGGCCTGGGGATATGCCGTCAGCAGCACCTGGAACCCCCGATCAAACAAGACCCCTCCCTCTGTATCCGTCTGAACGCGTCCTCCGGGGGTGGCAGCGCTTTCCAGAATAATGGGGGCGTAACCCCTATCCTCAAGGGTGCGGGCGGCAACAAGACCGCTGATACCCGCTCCAATAATGTGAATAGGTGCAGTAGATGGTTTCATAGAACTTTTGTGAAATCAATGCCTTGTGGCAGGTTCAAAAATAATCAAAATCAAACGGTACCCCGGTCTTTGAAACACTTCAAAACGGGGATTCATGGGCTGGGTTCTTATTGAAGATCGCAAAATTGGAAAGTCCCCCCTTTTGCCCTAAGGCGGAGGGAGCCAATGCAATCACTCCGGGTCCAGAATCATCACTTCAATTTTCCGGAATTCTGTAGGGTGGCTTTCAGCCTGAATCGCAATATAGCCGGACTTCATGGGCTTTCCCTCTATATATAC
>NZ_JBAVZJ010000358.1:0-3382 GCF_049588695.1 Robiginitalea sp. | reverse complement strand
GAATAAAAACGCTCTGAATCCCCTGTATTCGCAGGAATGCTTGGCGAAACTGTTTCCCCGGCGCTCACCACAGTCTGGATAACCTCGGGGACAGCTTTCTCCGGTGCCGGGGTTTTCGATACGGGCTCTGGAGCCTGCCCTTCTGAAGACGTGGCAGCCTCTCCGGCAATCTCTATGATAGCTACGGTCTGACCTACTTTAATCACGTCGTCAACCTCAAAGCACTTTTCCAGCAGCACTCCGTCAACCTCACTGGGCACTTCGGAATCCACCTTATCTGTTGCTATTTCAAATACGGCTTCATCAGCTTCTATGGATTCTCCAACTTCCTTCAACCAGGAGGTGAGCGTGGCTTCTGCAACACTCTCCCCCATTTGCGGTAATTTCAGTTCAAATTTTGACATATTCGTACCCGGATACCTTAATTAATGGTAATTTTTGCAAAAATAATAAAATTACCACCATTTTATTGATATATTTTCTATAACTCACCCCTTTAAAGACCCTTCAAAGGGAATCCGCTGCACAATGGAACGGCCGAGCGTAACTTCGTCGGCGTACTCCAGTTCATCCCCTACCGGAATCCCCCGCGCTATTGTGGAAAGGGTTACCGGGAGGCCTTCGAGTTGTCTGAAGATATAGAAATTGGTGGTATCACCCTCCATGGTGGCACTCAGGGCAAAAATCAATTCTCTTACATCTCCTCTCTTTACCTTGGTCACCAGGGACTCTATGGTCAGGTCGTGCGGACCCATCCCTTCCATAGGGGAGATCTTACCCCCCAACACGTGATATAGTCCCCGGTAATGCCCCGTATTCTCTATAGCCATGACATCCCGGATATCTTCGACAACACAGATCATCGTCCGGTCCCTCTTGCTACTGCTGCATATATCACAACACTCTGAATCAGAAATATTATGGCACTCGCGGCACTGTCGAATCCCGCTTCGGAATTCCTGAAGTGCCTCAACAAGCGATTCGGTTTGCCCTTCAGGCTGGCGAAGCAGATGCAAAACCAGCCTTAAGGCCGTTCGCTTTCCGATCCCCGGCAGGTAAGCCATTTCCGTGACCGCTTTCTCCAGCAATTTAGATGACATTTCCACAACTGCAAAACTACGTATCTATTTTAAGTTTTGTACTTTGGCTCCAAAATAAAATACCCCGGAAAGGACTGCCCACGGGCAGAAAAACATTTCGGAATCCACGCCCTGCCAGCCGTTATGACTCCTACGCATATCCTACTGCTTATAGGTTCTTACTTCCTCCTGCTGTTGCTTATATCGTATTTCACGGGGAAAAATGATTCCAATGAAGACTTTTTCAGGGCGGGAAAATCCGCTCCGTGGTTTTTAGTGGCCTTTGGGATGATTGGAGCTTCCCTTTCCGGTGTCACGTTTATTTCTGTTCCCGGAAGTGTGCAAGCCACTTCTTTCTCGTATATGCAGGTCGTTTTTGGATACCTGGCGGGTTATTTTGTAATCGCCTTTGTCCTGCTGCCTATTTATTACCGCATGAATGTTACCTCGATTTATGAGTATCTGGAGGAGCGTTTCGGATGGCACAGTTATAAGCTCGGGGCACTCTCCTTTTTTATATCCAGGGTGCTGGGGGCTTCTTTCAGACTCTTCCTGGTCGCCATAGTCCTCCAGCAGTTTGTATTCGATGCCTGGGGGGTTCCCTTTGAGCTTACAGTGGTGCTCTCCATAGTCCTTATCTGGGTATATACCTTTAAAGGCGGTATTAAAACTATTGTCTGGACCGATACCCTTCAGACCCTCTTTATGCTTTGTTCGGTAGGTCTTTCCATATACTTTATCAACCAGAAACTCGACTGGGGATTTATGGATTTTCTGAGTTCTGAAGAATTAAAGCAGTATAGCAAATTATGGTTTACCGGGGATTGGGCAGACCGGAACCACCTGCTTAAGTCGTTTCTGGGCGGGATGTTTATCACCATATGCATGACAGGCCTTGACCAGGATATGATGCAAAAGAACCTCACCTGCAAGAGTCTCGCCGATGCCCGGAAAAACATGATCTCTTTTAGCCTGGTCCTGGTGGTCGTCAACTTCGTTTTCCTCCTTTTAGGCGCTCTATTATTCATCTATTCCGATGCCTTTGAAATCGCAATCCCCAAAATGGACGGCAACAGCAGAACAGATCTCCTCTTCCCTGAAATTGCACTGAACAGCGGCCTGGGTATGGCCGTTGCGATAACCTTTCTGCTCGGGCTCATTGCAGCGGCTTATAGCAGTGCGGATAGCGCCCTTACCTCCCTGACGACTTCGTTTTGTATTGATTTCCTGGGCATGGACCGGCGGTCCGAGGAAGGCAAAAAAACCCTGCGGAAACAGACGCATATTGGGATGAGCCTGCTACTTATCGCAGTGGTGATTATCTTTAAATACGTTCTGGATCGCAATGTAATTGACGGGCTGCTCACTGTCGCGACATATACCTATGGCCCGTTACTCGGGTTATTTTCATTCGGAATACTAACTTCTTACGCCCTAAAGGACAAATATGTATGGGCGGTCGCCTCAGGGGTTATCCTGACGGTTGTTTTTCTGGCCAACTTGCCGGATTCCTGGCTCGGCGGTTATCAGATTGGGTATGAACTCCTCCCCTTCAATGGTCTGTTAACCTTTTTTGGCCTATGGCTTATTCGAAAACCCAAACCTCAAAGGGAATCCGGTAAATAAGTGCGCATAGACAACATCACAAGGGTGCAGGCTACAACAACTTCTATTCCCTCTGCCTCGAGAAGACCATAGAATTCTGGATTCTCCGTTCCAGGATTAAAAATCACCCGGATCGGATCCAACCGTATAATCTCATCGTAAAAGGCCTTTTGGCGGCTGGGGCGCATATAAAGCGTAACTGTGTGTACGGCTTCCATCCCCGTGAGCGAAGTCTGAATGCGTACTCCTTTCACCCTTCCCTGTCGCAGCCCGAAAGCCAGGGTGGGAACTCCCGCATCTACCAATCGCTCTATAGCGATGTAGCTGTACCGGCTCGGATTTGAAGACGCGCCAAAAACGAGTGTCTTTTCCATCAGTTGTTAAATACTGTTAAGTGTTGTAACGATCCGCTATTCCGTTCGTCTTTAAAACATGGTAGGAACAAAATATCATTGACCCGGCCAAGTTCTTTAGTTAATGGTTAGTGTTTAGTAGGGCCAGTTAATGATTGAAACCCCGTCCCATTCCAATATTGGGGATTGGCGGGGTTTCTTATTTTGTGACCTGAATGGCAAAACCGGCTTTAAGCCCTTTGATTTAGTCGGGGTGCAAATTGTCCTTATCCTAAAAAAAAAGCGGTCTGCACGTACATTGGTTGGTTGTACCTGGCAAGGCCGCTTTAAGAGAACCCCAATCCT
>NZ_JBAVZJ010000357.1:0-1788 GCF_049588695.1 Robiginitalea sp. | reverse complement strand
TATAAGCGGCCTGATCAAACTGAATGATCCCCTGGGTTTTTCATTTAAGCTGGAAGAATATTTCAGCCCGGCTGTCCTCGATTTGCCATTTCTGGAACCATACGCCCTGGCCATTGCCTTATTTGTGGTTATCCTCGAGGTGATCCTGGGGATTACCCTATTATTGGGGTATCAGATCCGGCTGACCCTGTGGACGCTTTTGGGGACGATCCTGTTTTTTACCTTCCTGACGTTTTATTCTGCATATTTTAATAAGGTTACCGATTGCGGGTGTTTTGGGGATGCCGTTAAACTCACGCCCTGGGAGTCCTTTAGCAAGGATGTGATCCTGCTGGTGTTGATTCTTGTACTGATCTGGGGTCGGAAGTATTTGAAACCCCTGGGTTCTGCGAGTTTCAGACTCGGCGCTACCGCAATAGCACTTCTGGCATGCATCTGGTTCGGGAATCATGTATTGAATCACCTTCCTGTGGTGGATTTCCGGCCATATCACGTGGGTGCAAACATCAAAGAGGGCATGGAAATCCCTGAGGACGCCCCCAGGCCGGTATACGAATACGACTGGAAATTCAATATCGACGGGAAAGAAAAAATCATCACCACCCTGGGGGACTACCCGGAGGTGGATGGGGAATTTGTGGGCCTGGAAGGGACACGGGAGATACAGGCGGGCTACGAGCCCCCTATCCATGACTTTACTGTGGAATACAACGGTATTGACCTGGCCGGCTCCCTGCTTCAGAGAAAAAACGTGCTTTTAGTGGTGGCCTACGATTTAAGCAAGAGCCATAAAGATGCCTTTGAGGCGATAAAAATACTGACTGATTCGGCCCTTTCCTTCGGGTATTCCGTGGCCGGGCTTTCGGCCTCCTCCGCAGAGGAAACCGGAAACCTCAAACACCGCTACGGGTTGAATTTCCCATTCTATTTTACGGATATGACGGCCCTTAAGACCATTGTCCGCTCCAATCCCGGGATACTGAAATTACAGGAGGGCACCATAGTGCAAAAGTTGCATTACAACGATCTGGAGGCCTTGAGTTTGCCAAAACTCTCAGATTCCGAGAAATACCCCCTGGAATTGAAATCTTACCTGGACAGTATTATGGTCCTGGATCAGAAATACCGGGCCAACTTCAGCATGGAAACCTGGGGAAAGCAATTAGAAATAGACCAACAAAATATGGTGGCTGTAGATTCAATCATTGGGCAATATGGATATCCGGGCACCAGTCTCGTGGGTTCTGAAACCGACAGGGCCGCGTGGTATGTCATTCAGCATTCTGAGCGGATTGACGAGTTCTTACCGCAGGTTCAGGTGGCTGCAGAGACCGGAGAACTTCCCTACCGCCTTTATGCGATGATGCTGGACCGTTCCCTGATGGGACAGGGCTTACCACAGAAATACGGAACCCAGGGCAGATCTTATTTTATGAATACCCCAGAGGAAATCAACCTGATCTGGCCTATTGAAAACCCGGAAAATGTCAATGCCCTGCGGGCTGAAGCAGGTTTTAATCAAACTGTTGAGGAGTCCACGGCAGACCTCTTTGGAGAAGGAACCGAGTTTATTCCGTATACCCTGGAAGAGGTCGCTGAAATTGAAGCAAAACAAAATACTACTAAATACTAGAGAGCCATGAGGACAAAAATCGTTGCCGGAAACTGGAAAATGAATATGGACAAGGAAGGGACCAAAGCGCTGTTGACCGATTTGGTTGCAAAGCTACCCCGGACCGCAACACTCGTTATGGTGGCTCCCACATTCGTAAACCTCGAGTCGGCTGT